>NZ_CDWWXA010000046.1:0-34518 GCF_977971845.1 Frankia sp. CeCAU1
GGGGTGGGTTGGGCGGGCTCGTCGATCGTCTCGACGGCCGTCGGTCCGGTCATGGTCTCTCCCAACGTCGTCACCATCCTCGCGCTCTTCGGCTTCCAGCTTGCCGGTGGTGCGCTGTCATCTGCCGCACGGGCCGGATGAAGATCTTTTCCTTTGGTAGAAATCATACTGTATGAAAATTCTATTCATCTAATGCATTCCGTTAAGAGGATGTTTCCTTCTGCCGCCGTCTCTCAGCCCTGCCCCCGCTGAGCCCGTTGACCGTCTGCCGTAAGCGAGGAGAGATATGAAGCTGAGCACCGACCGCACCCTGGCCGCCCACGTCGGCAGCCTGCCGAGCCCAGGATGCTGGCCGAAGAGGTGCTCCAGCGGGAGCATCACGACCCGACCCCGGAGCGGGCACAACCCGGGCCGTCGCCAACTCCAGGGTCTGGCGAGTACTGCACACCGACCACCGGCGTCCGCTCCCGACCTGTCGGACGGCATTCTCCGTGATCTGGGCGCTCTATTTCTATTCCCCGAGTTCTGCGTGGCCCTCCTTATCACCCTCCTTGGTGCTGGCGGTGCCGGGTGGACCCGGCCCAGGCCGACCCCGTTTACCGCATCCACCATTCCGGCGCGCCGGCGGCCATCATCCTGCACACCACATCCGCGTACCTGGCCCGTTCGGGGAGCCCGACATAATCGTATCGCCGTCCTCCGCTGTCCTGGTGAGGACAGGTGAGTCGGAACATACCGGCCGAACAACTTTCGTCGGCGCCTCCTGGTGGGTACGGAAAAAATCCTCTGCACACACGGCACGGACGGACCGTCCGCGCCCGGTTCCCGCCGCCGTGTTAGCCCGGACGGGGTACCTGGTGAGATCGTGCGGGGTAGCACGAGGACGTCGCAGAGTACTGTCGCCAGGGCGATTCAACGTACACGTACGCCGATAAATTACGCAGGGAAGGGGCGTCCCGCCATGCGCTCGCGAAAAATGTATTTTGCCGCCGTCGGTGCTGCCGGCGCCCTGGCCGCCGCCGTGGCCGGTCCAGCCGGTGCCGCGTTCCCCGACGGGGTGCCCGTTTCCAGTCAGGTCACGCCCCCGGGCGGCTTCGCCCTGCGGCCAGATCTCGACGTGAGTATCGACAACGTCGTCGTCAACCCGACCCCGCCTCATATCGTCGCGCAGATCAACCCGTTGTTCCGCGCCTACTCGATCGGGGCGGCCGACATCAACCGGATCCAGAGCCACCTGCGGTCGCTCGACCTGCGATCGGCAGGCGGGCACGGCGTGGTCTCGTGGACGCTGAAGAACGTCACCGATCATCCGGTCGCCTTCGGCTGGTTCTCGAAGGAGGGGCGGGGCGGCAACGGGGTGCTGGCGGCGGGTGCCTCGCGCACCCTGGACACGCATTCCTCCCTCGTCGTGGCCCGCGCGTTCGACCAGTCGTGGAACCCCTCACCCCAGCTGCCGACGATCGGTGTGTCGACCCACGGTCGGCCGGTGCCGGCCACCGGACAGGGCCCGTCGACCGCGGCCACCACTACCGGCCCTACCGGCACCGGCCCTACCGGCACCGGCCCTACCGGCACCGGCCCTACCGGCACCGGCCCCGTCGCCCCGGGAGCCGGTATCGTGCCGGGCACGCGGGGCGAGGCGCCCTCGTCCCCGCAGGCCTCCGGTGGCGGACAGGCCTCCGGTGGCGGACAGGCTCCCGGTACTGGGGAGTCGACCGGTGGCGGACAGATCCCCGGTACCGCGAAGGCTCCCGGAACGGGAGAAGCCCCGGCCCAGGAGACGGGCTCGACATCACCCGTAACCAGCGGCACGACACCACAGGGCTCGCCCGGGCAGCAGGGCGGCACCGGCACCAGTACCGGCACGACGGTACCGGCGACGCCGATCACGACGAACACCGTCCCCTTCACGGGATGACCGGCGCTATGGGATGACAGAGGTGACGGACGCGGGCACCCGGCGGCCTCGACCACCCGCCGGCTTGTCGGCGCCGCGCGCGTCGGCCGCGCTGATGGTCGCCGTGTGCGGGCTGCTCTTCCCGGCCGCCTGCGCGGTCGGTGGTGAGGGCATCGGCGCCGGGTCTTCGGCCACCGGTATGTCTTCGGCCATCCCCAGGTCTTCGGTAACCGCCAGGTCTTCTCGCGGCGCGGCGGCCGAGCCGGAGGCGGTGAACACGATTCTGACCGCGACCGTCGCCGGCGTGGACGTCTACCCAACGCCCATGTCCACCCGGCCCGCGTCGCGGCTGAGTAACCCGAATGAGGCGGGCGCGCCACGGGTCTTTCTCGTCACGGCGAGGCTGCCCGGATGGTGGCAGGTCCTGCTGCCGGTATGGCCCAACGGCAGCCGCGGATGGATCAGGGACGACCAGGTCCGCGCCAGCACCACCGCCTATCACCTGCAGGTCGTCCGCGGAGCCCACCAGTTGCGGCTGTATCGCGGGAACACGCTCATATCCCTGTTCGTGGTGGCGGTCGGAACCACGGACACGCCGACCCCCGGGGGACGGTACTACCTGACCGAACTGCTGCGGCCGCGGAATCCGACCGGACCCTACGGGCCCTTCGCCTTCGGCCTCTCGGGCTTCTCCACCTCACTGGCCTCCTTCGAAGGCCATGCTCCGATTATCGGTCTGCATGGCACCGACCAGCCCCACACGCTGGGGCGTGACGTCAGCCACGGCTGCATCCGCCTGAGTAACAGCGACATCACCTGGTTGGCGGGCATGCTGCCCCTGGGCACGCCGGTCGACATCGTCGCCTGACCGATCCCGTCTCGACGTCGTCGGCGCGGACTTCGCGGGTGCGACAGACCCCGACGCCGATCTTGAATTACTCAAGGCTGAACAGGCAGCCCGGCAGCGGCTGGCCGTGGGGCAGAACCGGTTCTGCGGGGTCGGCTGGGTGGATGCCGGCGCAGGAGCGCGAAGCCGAGGGTGGCGCGATCCATACTCCCCAGAGTGTGGATCCGAGGAAGCCCGCCGGTTCCCATGCGGGGACCCCGGGGATCACGGTGGTAAGGATGTCGCCCCGGTTGAGCAGGTAGATGGCGCTTGCGACCAGGCCCAGCATGCCCACAGCGGCGGGAAGCAGACGGCGGCGGATGATGATCACGGAGATCGTCGTCGACCAGGCGATGGCGAGCGTCTGGCTGAGGTGCTCGCCAAGCAGGGCGCCGCCGAGCTGGTGTTGTGCGAGCCAGGCGGCGTCGACGGCTGCTCGGGTCGTCGTGTCGCCGGCCATGTACTGCCTGCCAGCGGCGGCACGACGAAGACCCAGCGCAGGAATCCGGCGAGCGCGAGCACGATCGCGGCGGAGCCGACCCAGGTCGCGGCGCGCAGGACGGGATCGTCTCGGCGACCGAGGGCCGTGGGCAGCAGCAGCGTCGGCGGTAGTAGCAGAGCGTAGGTCCAGCCGGTCGCGAACCAGGTCCAGACCAGGCCGGTGCCGCCCAGGTGGATGGACGGAAGGACGACTCGGTGGCCCGATGGACGGCCCCAACGCGCTCGCGCCCAACGAGCGGCTGCTCGCGGCGCTGGCCGACGGCGGGGTGCCGGCGGCGAACGCGGCCCGGTCCGCATATCTGCTGATCGTGTATGTGCTGGGCGCCATCGCGTTGGAGGCCGCCGAGCCGCACGAGCCGGGAACCACCGAGGCGGAGCGGATCGCCGCCCGCCGTGACGCGTTCGCGGCCGTGCCCGCCGAGCATTACCCACGCACCGCCCAGCCAGATTGACGTGCTGGCCGCCTACGTCACCACCGAGCAGTTCAGCTGGGGCCTCGACCGTGTCCTTGACGGGGCGGGGTCAAACGGTCGTAGCGACGCCGCCGTGTTCCGCGACGCGGTCGACCGGTGCGCGGTGGCCCTCGAGACTCTCGGGGTGAGGCCGCGGACACCCGACCCGGCGTCGCTGTTGCGTGCGCGGCATGGCGACGCGGTCACCGCCTTCGTCGGGCAGTACGCTCTCGCCGAGCTCTGGACGGCGTGTGGTGTGCGTCCGAGCGCGCTGGTGGGGTTCGGCTCGGGCGATCTGGTCGCCGCCTGCCTCGCCGGGATCTTCCCCCTCCAGTTCGCGCTCGGGCTGGCCTGGGCGCAGGCGCACGGCGAGCCGGCCGGCAACCTCACGCCAGCGGCCCCCCGGTACCCCGTGTGGTCCGCGGCAGTCAACGGTTGGCTGGACGTGGGTGCGCCGGTGCCGTCGGCGGGCTGGGTCGGGCCGCGTGACGAAACTCCCGACGCCGAGGAACGTCTCGCCCTCCTGCTCGACGGTCGGCGCGAGACATCATCCGGGCGGAAGGTTGTGCCATTGGAGATGGACCCGCGCGGCACCCGTCCCGACGACGGCGCCCGTCCCGACGACGGCGCCCGACACGTGTGGCTCGCGACCGCGGGGCGCCTGTGGACAAGTGGCGTCAGCCTCGACTGGTCGGCGTTGCATGCTGGCCAGGGACATCGGCGCGTGCCCCTGCCGACCAACCCGTTCCAGCGCAGGCGCTACTGGGTCGAGGCGGACGAGCACGCGTTTCCGGCGACTGCCGGAGGAACCGATGCCGGCCCCGCGCCGACGGAGGAGACGCTGCGCGACCGAGTGGAGACGGCACGGGACGCCGAGAGACCCGCACTTGTCATCGATTTCATCCAACATCAGGTCGCGGAAATGCTCGGACTGGACGATGCGGCACAGGTGGACCCGGATCAGAACCTCTTCACGCCGGGGCTGGACTCGCTGAATCTGATCGAGATCGCGGCACGGCTGGGTGCCGAGCTGGAGCAGGACGTCCGGGCCTCGGTCTTCACCGATCATCCGACTATCCGCGCCTACGTGGAAAAGCTGGCGGCATCGCATGACCTGCCCGGCACCGGCCCAGGCAGCCTGACGGGGTAGCCGGCGGTCCGTGGCGCGGATGCCTCCGGGACAGGCCGCCGGTGTCGTTCGACGTGTCGTGTCTCGGCATCCCGAGAGCCAACCCGCACCCGCAAGGGTGGCTCATCTACTGGGTGGGAAGGTCGATGGTAACGGCTTGGGCGGGGCGACGATGGCCGGCTACGGGCGAGGCGGCCCTGGTGGAGGGTGCCGCGCATCCGGTGGACGCCGTTCTGCTCGACCTGATGTTGCCGGGCATGGACGGTTTGGAGGTGTGCCGTCGCCTGCGCACCTCAGGGGACCTGCCGGGCCTGGTGAGCCGCGGGCGCTGACCGTTGGCCTCCTGGAGATCCGTTGCGCGGAGGGGGTGGTCCTTCGGGACGGCCGCGACGCGCGCCTCACCTGCGGGTCAGCCGGGCAGCTGACGGGCATCTCCTGGCCATGCTGTCCGCGCGGCAACAAGGCGTGTGGCGGTCCCGCGCGCGCCGGCTGTGGACCAGCTTCTGGACGATTCCGGCCCTGTGTACCGCCTTGGCGGTTGGTCTTGCCGTTTCGGTTCCCTGGCTGGATGAGCGGGGGCTGTCCGCCGCGCTGCCGTTCCTGTTCAGCGGTGGGCCGGACGGTGCCCGATCCGTGTTGTCCGCGGTCGCCTCCTCCATGATCTCGTTTACCGCGCTGGTGTTCTCGATCACGATCGTGACGCTGCAGCTGACCAGCGGCCAGTTCTCGCCTCGGGTGCTGCGGACCTTCCTTCAGGATCGCCTCACCCAACTGGCACTGGGTGTCTTCGTTGCGACTTTCGTCTATGCGCTGGCGGTCCTGCGCTCGGTCCGCGGCGCGGACACAGCCCGGCCGTTCGTGCCGCGGACGGCTGTCACTCTGTCGGTTCTGCTGGTACTCATCAGCGTTGCGCTCTTCATCGCTTATATCCACCACGTGACCAATGCGGTCCGGGTGTCGCAGATCTTGGCCTCGATCGGCACGCAGACCCGCCGATGCATCGCTCGCCGCTTCGATGGCGTCGGCTCCGTATCCTCGGTACCTCTGCCGACGGCCGCGCGCAGCCCAAGATATAAGGTCATAAGCGCCCCGCGGAACGGTGTTATCGCCGTGGTGCGAGACCGGCCGGTGGTTCGGGCTGCCTCGCAGGCTAATTGTCTGGTTGTGCTCGTGCCAAAGATCGGTGATTTCGTTGCTGCCGGGATGCCGCTGTTCACCGTGCACGATGGCCCCGCCGGCGGCCTCCGCGGAGACCTCGACCGGCAGGCCGTGATTGACGCGGTGGATATCGAGATCGAGCGGAGCATGGAGCAGGACATTGCGTTCGGCTTCCGGCAGCTGGCCGATATCGCGGAACGCGCCCTGTCACCAGCCATGAACGACCATACGACCGCGGTGGCGGCGGTCGATCAGGTGCATGATCTACTACGCCGGCTTGTCACGCGGCACCTGACGCCCCGGGCCCATACTGACCGGGACGGCCAGCCGCGGCTCGTGGTGCCGGAACCCGATCTCGAGGACTACCTGCGGATCGGCGTGGACGACATTAGCCGGTGGGCGCAGGACTCCCCACGGGTACTCGCCCGGCTGCGCCTCATGCTGCGCGACGTGTACGAGCAGGCTCGGCCTGAGCACCGGGCGCGCATCGCTTGCCGCGTCACCCGCTTGGAGCGCCGTCTCGCTGCCAGGAAAGGCTGACCGGCTAGAATGTCCCGTTGCATCCCCTCCCGTGACTGCCCAGACGTCACCTTCTCACCGCCGGTGAACGTCGCCGATGGGTGTGCTGATGGATGAGGTGAGAGATCGGGGATGCCTGGCGGTTGCCGCGGTCAGTGGTGGCGGTCCTCGTACTGCGCGGCTGTGGCGACGTCTCGGGGATAGGTGCGTAGCGCCCGGAGACCGACGAAGCCGGCGGCCACCATGGGAGCCATCATGATCAGGAAGGTGAGTTGCAGGCCCCGGCCGTGCGGGCCGACGAGCATATCCGCCAGCGCACCGAACACCAGCGGTGCCACACCGTCAGTGCTCGTCCGCAGCACGCCACGGATCGCTTCCGCCCGTCCCCATAGCGGTGCCGGCATGATGTCCAGGCGAGCCGCATCCAGCGGCGGATTCGTTGCGCCAAGCGCGATGGCGGCCAGTGCGAACAGCGGAACCGCGACGGTGAGGGTCGAGCTGAGGATGGCCGGCAGCAGCACGGCGGCGAGGAAATAGGCGCCGATGGCGACCTGGATGCGCCCGGTGAGCCGTCCGGCTGCCAGCAGCCGGTCGCCGAGACGGCCACCGGAGGCAACCTCGGCCAGCGCGGCGGCGCCCAGCAGGCAGCGTCTGCATCCGGCCGGTGTGCCCGCCAGCCTGCCGCGCATTCCGCAGCCCTGATCGGCGGGCACCCGAACCGCGCCGTTGCGGCATCGGGGTGCCCCGTCAGCGCACGTCCGCACCGGAGCAGCGAGTTCCGTAAGGCAGCCGTCAGTTTGTTCGGGCGGCCCGAGTGGCATGCTCCTCAGTACAGCGTCCTTGAGAGCACAGCGTCGACGGGTATCGGCATCTGACGGCATGCCATCGGCATCTGCTGACGCTGGCACGACTGCCGCACCGCCCGGTACCGGGCGGCTGTCATTCGCGCGGCGGTGGCGGGGTGGCCGGGGCAGAGTGGTGGCAGCGCCAGCGCCAGCGGCCGGGTAGACGGGGGCCGGGTAGACGGGGGCCGGGTGTGCGTAGGTCGGGTGTGCGGACGGCTGCCCGTGACCGCGGCGGGGCGGGGGCGCGAGCTCGTCCGGAGGGGCCGGGATACAGCCAGCCGCGGGAACGGCGCCGAATGCCCGCGGCCGATGCCTTCTTCCTCGAGGTGGAAGGCCCCCGCAGCCCGCAGCAGGTCGGGGGCGTCGCGGTTCTGAGACTCCTCCCCGGCGGCTCCTCGCCCACGCTCGCCGACATCCGCGCCCATGTCGCTCGGCGCCTGGCGGATATTCCCCCGATGTTGCGACGAGTCGTGTCGCCGGGGCCGTTGTCCGGCTACAGATGGGAACTGGCCCGGAGCATCGACCTGTCCTGGCATGTCCGCGAGGTGACCCTGCCGCCCGGCGCCGGCCGGCCCGGGCTCGAACGGTTCGTCTCGCAGGCCACGGCCGTCGCGCTGCGTCGGGACCGTCCCCTGTGGCGGATGTGGTTCGTGCGAGGTGTCGGGCCGGCGGAAGCCGCGGTCGTGGTTGTGTTGCACCACGCCATCGCTGATGGCGTCCGCGCGATCGCCATGCTGGACCGTTTCCTGGATGGTCCGGAGGATCTGCGTGCTGTGGCGCTGCCCGGAGCCGTGCGGCCGGATTCGCTGTCCGCCTCGCCCGCGCCCGCGCGATGGGTGGCCGTGACCACCGGCATGGTGCGGCTCGGGCTGGACGGAGCCGCGCCCCCCTTCCCCTGGTCTGGGCGATCGGGACCGGCTCGCCGGGTGCGGATGGTGCGGCTGCGACTGCCCGAGGTTCGGGCAGTCGCGCGGGCCGCGAACGCCCGCGTGACCGACGTCCTGCTCGCCATGGTGGCACAGGCCACGGCCCAGCTGCTGGCCGAGCAGGGCCAGCCGTGCGGTGCGGCGGTCCGTGCCATCACGCCGATCTCTCTGCGCACGACAGGCACCGCCATCGGCGACGACCTGGGTAACGCGACCACGGCGGTGCAGCTCGACCTGCCGCTCGACCCGATGCCAGTGTCCTGGCGGTTGCGGGCGATTACCGCCGGTGGTCGGCGGGCGCGGCGCCCGGGGCGGATCCTCGCGGCCGGCGCGGCCCTGCGGGTGATAGGTGCCCTGCCGGCGCCGCTGCGCGGACCCGCGGCTCGCAGCGTCTATCAGGGTCGGCATATTGGAATGATCGTGTCGAACCTTCCAGGCGCGGCGGGCCCGCGGGAGTTCGTCGGCCTGCCACTGCTCGACACCTACCCGCTGGTCCCTCTCGCCGAAGGCGTGCCGCTTGCGGTGGGGGCACTCGGCTGGCAGGACGAGCTCTGCCTCTCGGTGACGACGGATCCCAGCCTTGTGCCGCCGACGGCGGACCTGGCTGGGCGGCTGTCCGCCGGGCTGGACCAGCTGCGTCGCGAGGTGAGCGCCCCGGCGCGCGCCCCTGGGACGGGGTCCGCCTCGGCCGGCTACCAGGGGCGCCCAATCTCGATCGAGTGGGCTGGCCGCGGCTGGCGTCGCCCGGGCGATGCCGGTGACCCGTAAGGACGGCGTGTAGCCGGGAGCGTCCGTGGGTGGGGGCGGATGGTTGGCCGGTCGCCGGTGCGGGAATGGCCGAGGCGGTGGCCTGTCGAGTGCCTGGCGCGGAGAATGCCTGACGGAGAGCCGGTGCGGGACGCTCGCAGGAGAGGGGTGGGTATGCGCGACTTCCCGATCGACCTGGGGATCAGGCCTGGCGCGGGAATGGGCGCGGGGTGGCCGATATGACCGCGGTCCGGCTTCCTGACCCGGTACGGCGGGTCCGGGCGATGCGTTCGGGTGGTGTGAGCGCGGCGGCGTGATGTGCCCGTCCTACATGGTCACCCGGGAGGAGGAGCATTCGACTCGGGGCCGAGCCCGGCTGCTGTTCGAGATGCTGGCGGGCCACCCGGACTCGCCGATCCGCGACGGCTGGCGCTCGACAGCGGTGCGTGACGCGTTCGACCTGTGCCTGGCCTGCAAGGGCTGCAAGAGCGACTGCCCGGTGAACGTGGACATGGCCACCTACAAGGCCGAGTTGCTGGCCCACCACTATGCGGGGCGCATCCGGCCGCTGGCTCATTCCTCGATGGGATGGCCGCCAGGCTCGCTTCCCTGGCGCCCCGGACGGTGAACGCGCTCGCGACCGCGCCCGGGCTCACCGACCTGGTGAAGCTCGCCGGCGGGGTGGCCCGGGCACGGGCCATCCCGCCGTTCGCGTCCGGGTCCCTGCAGGCCTGGTACGCCCGGCGCGGGCCGCGGGGATCCGGCCGGCGGGGCGAGGTGGTGCTCTGGCCGGACACCTTCACCAACCGCTTCCACCCGCACATCGGGCAGGCGGCGATCGAAGTGTTGGAGGACGCCGGCTGGCGGGTCGTGATGCCCGGCGGGACGGTGTGCTGCGGCCTGACCTGGATCTCCACGGGCCAGCTGGCCACCGCGCAGCGGGTGCTGCGGCGCACGACCCGGCTGCTGCATCCGTACCTGCGGGCCGGGACGCCGATCGTCGGGCTCGAACCGAGCACTGGACGTATCCCGGCACTGGACGTATCCCGGGACCGGACGGAGGGATGATGCGGAGATCAGCTGACCAGCCGGGCGGCCGGCGCGGAGTGGTGGTGGTCACCGGGGGTTCGGCGGGGCTCGGTCGGGCGACCGTCCGGCAGTTCGCGCGCCGCGGCTACGACGTGGGTGTCCTGGCCCGTGGCGAGGATGGTCTGGCCGGTGCGGTAGCGGACGTGGCGGCGGCGGGCCGGCGCGGCCTTGCGCTGCCCGCGGACGTCGCCGACGCCGCGGCCGTGCAGGAGGCCGCCGAGCGGGCGCGCGCGGAGCTGGGGCCGGTCGACGTCTGGGTCAACAACGCGATGGCCAGCGTCTTCGCTCCCTTTCCCCAGATCACCCCGGAGGAGTTCGAACGCGCCACAGTCACCACCTACCTGGGCCATGTCAACGGAACCCGTGCGGCGCTGCGGCACATGATGGCACGTGACCACGGGGTGATCATCCAGGTGGGTTCCGCCCTCGCCTTCCGCGGTATCCCGTTGCAGTCGGCCTACTGCGGTGCCAAGCACGCCATCGCCGGCTTCACCGAGTCGGTGCTGACCGAACTGCTGCACGACGGCAGCAACGTGCGGGTTGCGATGGTACACATGCCCGCGCTCAACACCGTCCAGTTCAACTGGGTGCTCTCCCGGCTGCGTCACCACCCGCGGCCCGTCCCGCCGATCTACCAGCCCGAGGTGGGCGCGCGTGCGGTGGTCCACGCGGCCGAGCACCCACGGCGCAGCATGTGGGTCGGCGTCTCCACCGTCGCCACCATCCTTGGCAACCGGATCGCGCCCGCCCTGCTGGACCGCTACCTCGCCCGCACCGGCTACGCCAGCCAGCAGGCACCCGACGACCACAACCCGATGCTCGGCGAGAACATCTTCTACCCGGTGCCCGGTGCCCGGTGCCCGGTGCCCGGTGCCCGGTGACCGGTGACCACGGCGCGCACGGCGACTTCGACGACCGCGCCCACGCCCACAGCCCGGAACTCTGGCTCAGCCAGCACCGCCGCGGGGTGCTCGCCGGCGTGTCCGCGGCCGCCGGCATGGGAGTTGGGGCCGGCATGGGAGTCGGGGCCGACCGGATGGCCCGGCACCGGTAGGGGGCCGGCGGCGGGCGCGCCGGGCCAGCCTGTTGATCTTTCGGTTGCCTGACGAATCCCAGCGGTAGGGGAGAACGTCCGCCCAGGTGGGAACGCTTATCTTGGCGGCCCGTGCCGATCGGCCGCCGTAGGTGACACCAAGATTGCCAAAAAAGTCGGTCAGGAGGGAACACTCACTCATGGGCGCATTCGAAGAGGCGAAAGGCAAGATCAAGGAAGCGGCAGCCGATGTGACCGGCAGCGAAGGGCTGCGGCAGGAGGGGCAGCAGCAGGAGGAGAAGGGCCGGGAGCAGCGCGAGGCGGAAGAGGCCCGGGCTCAGGCTCAGGCCCACGAGAGGGAAGCCGAAGGCCACGAGCAGCGGGAACGGTCCGAACAGGGGACCTGACCACGGTACGGATCGTGGCAGCCGAGGCGGTGTCCCGCGGCCTGGAACCAGCCGCGGGACCAACGATGTGCGGGACCAACAATGTGGCGGATCGGTCGGATCGGTCGGACCGGGTGGGCGGCGATCAGGGCCATGCGGACCGGGTGGGGGATCCTGCTGGTGGCGCAGCCCGGGCTGGTTCTGCGGGCCGCGGGCGGCCACTCCTCCAGCCGCGTCCGGCCGGCAGCCGTGCGGGTGCTGGAAGCCCGCCATCTCGTCCAGAGCCTGCTACCGCCGGGCCGGCCTGGCGTCGCTGTGGACTGCCTGCACGCCGCGAGCATGCTCGCTTTGTACCGCTTGGGCGCTCGCCGGCAGAGCCGGCACCGCCCTGGTGACTCGGTCCCGCCGAAGGCTGGTGCGGCTGCCGCCGGTGCCTTGAGGTGACCGGCGGGTCGCGGGGGCCGAGGTTGTCTCCTGGCTTCGCCAGCCAAGGTGAACGTTCGAAGGAGGATTTCGTGCCGGAGGGCCGCCCAGCCCCGCGAGCCTGGCGGATCTTCCGTGGCCACGGAAGCCAACCTCGCCCACCCCGTCCCGGGGCAGCAGCCTGGGCGACCGGGCAGGCGTGGCGGGCCGCGGTTTCGGGGAGACAGCAGGCATGCCAGCGGTTGAGAGCGTGGAGGTCGCCGCCTACCTGGTGCCGACCGAGCAGCCCGAGTCGGACGGGACGCTGGAGTGGGGTTCCGTCACCCTGGTGGTGGTGGCGGTCCGGGCCGGCGGCGGGTATCCCGCGGGTGAAGATGAAGGTCGGCCGGGACCCGGCGGCGGACCGGAAGCGGGTGGCTGTGGCCCGGCGGGCAGTCGGATCCGACGTCGAGCTCTATGTGGACGCGAACGGGGCGTACAGCCGCAAGCAGGCGTTGATGCTGGCGGAGATCTTCGCGGAGCAGGATGTGCGCTGGTTCGAGGAGCCGGTCAGCTCCGACGACCTGGAGGGGTTGCGGCTGCTGCGGGACCGCGGCCCGGCGGGGATGGACATCGCGGCCGGCGAGTACGGCTACACGTTGTCCGGTCTGGAACGGCTGCTGGCCGCGGGCGCTGTCGACTGCCTGCAGGTGGACGTCACCCGCTGCGGCGGCGTCAGCGGGTTCCTGCGGGCGGCGGCGCTGTGCGACGCGCGGGGGATCGACCTGTCCGCCCGCTGTGTGTTCGGGCTGTTCTGATGGGCATGGCAGGAGCTTCTGGCGGGTATGGCAGGAGCGTGAGCCGGTTGACCGGCTGGATCAGTGGGATCGTCGCCGCTGCCGTGATGCTGGTGGGCGCCACCGGCTGCGGTACTGGCGGCGGGCCCGGCTCGCCGACGGCGGACCGGGCCGCCGCCGCGGACAGAGCCGGGCTCGGCGCCGTTGCGGGCATCGTCTCCGACGTCGAGCCGTCCGTTGTCACCATCCTGGTCGGGAACGAGCTGGGCAGCGGCATCGTCTACCGCGCCGACGGTGTCATCGTCACCAACCAGCATGTGATTGCCCAGGCATCCGGTGGAAAGGCCGAGGTGGCCTTCGCCGACGGCCGCCGGGTGGCCGGTCGGGTACAGGCCGCCGATGAGATCAGCGACATCGCCGTGGTGAAGGTGAACCGGACCGGCCTACCCGCCGCGACGTTCCGTAAGGACCTGCCCCAGGTGGGCGAGTTGGCGGTGGCGATCGGCAGCCCGCTGGGATTCGAGAACAGCGTCACCGCCGGGATCATCTCCGGCGTGAACCGGAACCTTCCCGTCTCCGGTCAGCAGGGTGGGCAGGGGCGGCCGCTGGTGGACCTTATCCAGACCGATGCGGCGATCTCGCCCGGTAACTCCGGCGGGGCGCTGCTGGACAGCCAGGGCCGGGTCGTGGGCATCAACGAGGCCTACATCCCACCGTCGACCGGAGCCTCGTCGCTGGGCTTCGCGATACCGTCCGCGACCGCGGTTGACGCCGTTGAGCAGTTGCTGCGCACCGGGACCGTGAAGCACGCCTTCGTTGGCGTCCAGCTCGCCACCCTCACCTCGGCGATCGCTGAGCGGCTCGGACTGGACGTGCGTGTCGGGGCGCTCGTGCTGGCCGTCGTGCGCGGCGGGCCCGCGGGCAAGGCAGGTGTTCTACCCGGTGATGTCATCCGTAGCTTTAACGGCAAGTCGGTCGCCTCCGCCGGGGAGTTCTCCGCCAGGCTGCGCGAGGTATCCCCGGGTGACATGGTGACGCTAGGCGTCCACCGAGACGGCAGGGACCACACAGTGCAGGTCAGGGTGTCCGACCGGCCCGGCTGAGAGCTTCGCCGCTGATGCGGCGTCCCACCTCGGGGCTCGGCCCGGGGCTTCCGAGGATGCATCGACGCGCCGTCACGCGCCTGGGGACAGCGGGTTCGTGGACGAGATCTAGGTGAAGATTTCCGGGCCGGTGTCAGTGCCGGTGTCGAGTTGGCACCAGACCGTCTTGCCGGAGTGGGTAGGGCGGGTGCCCCACCGGGCAGCGAGTGCATCGACGAGGATCAGGCCACGACCGTGTTCTTCCTGCTCGTTGGGGTGGAGGACACGGGGGAGGTGACTGTCGCTGTCGGAGACCTCGATGTAGAGGGCCGTCGGGACGCTGCGGAGCACGAGTTCGCCGGGGACTCGGGAATAGCGGATCGCATTGGTGACGATCTCGCTCACCAGTAGTTCCGCGGTCTCGATGGTTTCGGGCTGCTGCCAGCGACGCAGCGCGGCGTTGACGGCGTGGCGAGCCTGTCCGACGGCCCTGAGGTCGAGGGTGAGAGGGATGGTAAGGGTGCGAGTGTTGATGGCCGCGGCGGCCCGGACGAGCAGGAGCGCCACGTCGTCGTCTCGATTGGCCTGATCGACCAGGCGCATCAGCCGGTCGGCGGTGGCGTCCGCGGTGCCGGCGTCCGCGAGAGCGTGCTGTAGCCGGCCGATTCCCTGGAAGATATCGATATCGCGTGACTCGACGAGGCCGTCGGTGTAAAGCGCGAGCGTCGCCCCGACGGGGAACGGGTAGCAGGTCTGGACGAAAACTTGCCCGCCGATACCGAGAAACGCGCCGCCCCCGCCGGTCAGGAGGCGGACCCGGCCATCGGGATCACGCAGGGCGGGAGGGGGGTGGCCGGCGTTGGCGAGGACTATCGTCGCGGTGGTGGGCTCAAAGATCGCGTAGACGCAGCTCGCCAAGGCACCGTCAGGCCCTGCCCCGATGGTCTGGGCAAGGTTGTCCAGGTGGGTGAGTACGTCGTCGGCGGGCAGATCGAGTGAGGCGAACGCCCGGCTGGCGGTGCGGAGTTGACCCATGACGGCGGCGGCGGTCACACCGCGGCCGGCCACGTCTCCGATGACGAGAGCTACCCGACCCGCCGAGAGCGGGATGAGGTCGAACCAGTCCCCGCCCACCTCGGCGTCGATCGGCGGACCCGGCTCGGCGCAGGGCGACCGGCCGGGAAGGGAGCCCGGCTCGTACCGCCAGGCGATGTCCATTCCGGCCACGGCCGGGATGTCGGGTGCAAGCAGGCTGCGCTGCAGCGTGACAGAAACCTCCCGCTCGCGAGCGTACGCGCGGGCATTGGCGATGGCGGCTGAGATACGTCCACCAAGGTTGGCGGCCATCTCGACGTCGTCGTCGGTGTAGATACGCCCGGAAACGCCGACATGTACAACCATGACCCCATGAAAGTAGCGCCCCACCAGCAGGGGCACCGCGATCCCCCAACGCAGCAGCAGCCGCCGGAAGTAGTCGAGGAATCCAGGGGTCTGATATCCGCTGATCAACGATTCATCGTCGGCCGCGTGGTGAAACGGGCGACCCGACGCAAAGGCTTGGTAGATCGGAGAGTTTCGGTGGCAGTAAAGGATCTCTCCGGCGGCTGAGAACGGGATGTCGCAACTTTGCAAGGGCGGACCGGAAACGCGTGTTTTTATGGCGCGCCGCAATTCCAACAGCTCCGGTCTGGCGTCTGCGTCAAGGGGTTCGTCGAGCAGGTACACGCTGCAGGTGTCGGCGAATTCCGGTACCATAAAATCGGCTGTACTCGCCAGTGTGGCGTCCAGTTCCAGGGATCGCCCGACGAGTGTGCTCGCCCGGGTGAGCAGCCGCAGTCGCCGCTCTGCTTCCGCATGCTTCCGCTCGGCACGGCGCTGATCCGTCACATCGACCAGCGTCACGCCAACCGCCGCGGGCACCCCCTCACGGTCCCGGAGCGGAAAGTGCGAAAAGCGCCAGGTGCGTTCCTCCTGCGGGAAAGCCACGCTCCTACCGATGATCTCCGTGTCTTCAACTGATTCACCGCTGGCCAGGACCCACCGGGCAAGCTTCCACACCCGCGGGTCCATATCCGGCAGCAGCTCGGGGATGGATGTTCCCGCCAGTTGCTCGGGAGACAGGCCGTATATTTCCCGAAAGGACCGGTTGCTCCGTCGCACCCGCAGATCCGGATCGATAACTACCATCGCCGTCGGACTGAAATCGATCAGTTGCGTGCCCAGTAGCGAATCGAACCCGGCATCCAGTGCGTAGTCCGACGAAACGTCCGACAAGGTTCTCCTCGGCTCAGGCGTCATTAAATCACATCCCCCTGTGTGGAATGATCATCTCCTGGTCTAATACCCAGGAACTTAGGATCAAATCAGGCCTGGGACTACGGTGGGTGGCGGTCCCGCGGGTAGGTGCCAGAATTCGGTTGCGGATGGCGCTGGTCATGAGGCAGACCGCGATGCCGGACCGGCAAGCATGGGGCGGGTTGCGGTGGCGTTGATGTCGAGCAGGTGAACGACCGCGTCGGTGCTGAGCACGGCGAGGGTGTTCGATCCGAGCAGGACAGGCTGGGTGGTGACGGTCGCCGCGACGTCGCCGACCAGCAGCGGACCAGCGGGGCTGTCCAGTTGCCAGATACTGCCATCGAGCAGCACGATCATCGGTCCGAGTGGGGTATGGACGGCAGTGGTGGGCGCGCCGGTACCAGTGGACCGGTAGGGACCGTAGGCGGGGCGCAGCCCGTGCAGGTGCTGGCGGTCGAGGATGCCGCCGTGATCCGGGTCGAGCCGGTGCGCGATGCCGTCGCCGGTGACGAGCACGATTGCCTCGTCGGTGACCAGGGGAGCGGCTGTGGAGAAGCGGCCGGTCAGGGTGGTGCGCCACCGGGTCTGGCCGGTGGAGAGGTTCAGCCGCTCGAGGGTGGGTCCGGCGGTACGGAGCAGCAGCGCATCGGTCCCGTCAATGGCGACCAGCGAGCTGGAGGGCGGTGGTGTGCCGGGCGGATCGGTCCAGGCGATGGTGCCGTCGCGCAGGTCCAGGGCGGTCAGGCCCGGGATGGGGCCGCCGAGGGGCAGCACGGCCAAGCGGTCGGTGGCCAGACCGGTTCCGTAGGTGAGCAGGGTGTCGACCTGGCCGAGCTGGTCGCGGTGCCAGGCGATATCCCCGGTGTCGAGGTCCAGGCAGGTGACGCCGCCGACGTCACCGACGATCAGCCGGCCCGCCGGGGTGAGGACGGGGGTGGCTAGCAGCCGGCGTCGCTGCCGGTGTGGGAGGTGTCGGGTCCAATGGGGTGCGCCGGTGGCTGGGGCGAGCGCGGTGAGGGTGCCCGCATGGCTGCACGCCAGGATCTGGTCATGGCCGGCGAGAACGCCGGTGATGGGGTCGTCTGCGGCGCGCACCGTCCACAGCACGTCGACTCGGCTGTCGTTACTGCCGGTGTTGGAGGGGTGTAGGCGGGTCAGGTGTCCTGCGCCGTGGGCGTCGGTGCTCGGTGCGATGACGGTGCCGGCGATGGTCGCGAGGGTGCCCAGATGTTGATGGGCGCCGATCGAGTGGCTGGTGGTGCGGTGCGAGGTCGGGGCATCGGCGCGAGACGTGGTCGGTGACCGTGGCGGTTTCGGTAGCGCCGGGATCGTGTCGTGCCGTAGACCCATAGTTCTCAGGCCGGGGGTGAGGGTGATGAGGCGGAGCTGCGGTGGTGACCAGTCCAGTCCGCCGAAGCTGGCTGCGGGCGTGCTGAGCAGGTGACAGCCGCCGACGTTGCGCTGCGCGTCGGCATGCCAATGTCCCGACAGGACGGCGAGGAGGCTGTCGGGTGCGGCACTGTAGCGGATCAGTTCGAGTGTGTCGTGGTCGGGCTGGTCGTGGGTGAGCACGACGACTGGCAGCCCGGGGGTTCGGGTGGCGAGATCGGTGATTATGAAGCGTCGCTGATCGGTGTCATCGATCGCGCACCAGGCGCTGAACCAGTCCAGGGCGAGGAGGTGCACGCCGGCCAGGTCAGCTGACCACCAGCGCGGGCCCATGGCCTGCTCGTAGCGGGTGAGGGTAGCCGCGCCGAGAAACCCGCCACCGTGGGGGGTATCGCTGGGGTGGGGTTGGTGGCGGTGGCCGTAATGGTCGTGGTTACCCGGCACGATCTCTACCGGCAGCGGCGCTGCGGCGAGGGAGTCGAGTACGCGCCTGAACTCTTCGGGTGTGCCGTGGTCGGTGAGGTCACCGGTGATCACGGCGAATGCCGCGCCGTGGTCGGCTGCGGTCCGCAGCGTGTGGTGCAGGCCGCTGGTGGTGTCCGTCTGGTCGCCGTAGCGGGCGGCGAGCTCGACCGCCTGGGACGGGTCGCCGTCGATCGCGCTGACATGCGTGTCCGTGATGTGCGCGAATCGCAGCTCCCCTGAGGGAGCCGAGGGTGGTTGTGGATCGCTGCCGGCGCGGCTTGGGTGCAGCTGAAACAGCATCGGCTCCCCCGCTGCCGGGTGCTGCCACCAGCGGCCCGTCCAGCCGTTGGGGCGCCGGGCCCAGACCGGGCGCCCCGGCACGGTGCGGAGGCTGAACGAGCCGTCGTCGCGAGTGAACGTCCAGGTCCGCCCGTCGCTTACCGCGATCCCTGCGAGCGCGTTGCCGTGGATGGTGAGCACGGCGCCGATGATCTGCATGCCTGAGTCTAGCCTCCGACAATAGATCATTTACAACCCTTCGCATCATTATGTATGTAATTTCCTTACGGAAGTAAGATGTTGTTTAGATAAAGTTTCCCTTGGCCTGTCAGTGTCACCGCCATGACCCCACCCGGCCTCGCGCTGCCACCGCAGTCACAGGGGGCGGCCTCGACGAGGCTGTCCGGGTGGCCGGTGCTGTCCGGAACCGTCTGTACCGCTTAGTCCACTTGATGGAGGAACTGTCATGAAACTCAGCAGCGACCGCATCCTGACCACGCACACCGGCAGCCTGCCCCGACCGGCCGGGCTGGCCGAGCTGATCCGGGCCCGGGAACAGGAGACCCTCTCGGTCGCGGACGCCGAGTACCTGCCCGAGCGGATCGCGGACGCGGTTGGCGTGGTCGTCGACCATCAGGCGCAGGTCGGGCTGGACGTGATCAGCGATGGCGAAATGAGCAAGATCGGGTACGCCACCTACGTCAAAGAACGCCTCACCGGTTTCGACGTGGACGTTGCCGTTCCCGAGGGCGGCGGCCTGTCGATCGCTGATCTGGACGACTACCCTGGCATGGCCGAACGTTCCCTGGCCGGCTTGGAGACCGCGACACCGACCTGTACCGGTCCGATCAGCTACACCGGCACCGCCTTGCTCGATACCGATCTGGCCAACTTCGCAGCCGGCGTCAGCTCAATCTCGGCAGGATCGGGTCAGCCGACCGAGCGGTTCATGAATGCCGCGTCACCTGGAGTTATCGCGCTCTATCTTCCGAACCAGTTCTATGCCAGCTTGGATGAGTACCTGTTCGCGTTGGCCGAAGGAATGAGGGCCGAGTACGAGGCGATCACCGCAGCCGGGCTGGTCCTGCAGATCGACGCCCCGGATCTGGCGATGGGTCGGCACATCCAGTACGCGCACCTGTCCGAGCAGGGATTCCTGGACCGGCTGCGCGTGCACGTTGAGGCGATCAACCACGCGCTACGCAATATCGACCCGGCGAGGGTGCGGGTGCACCTGTGCTGGGGCAACTACCAGGGCCCGCACCACAAGGACGTCGGCCTGGACGTCATCCTGGACGCGATCATTCAGCTCAAGGCTGATGGGCTGGTGTTCGAGGCCGCCAATCACCGCCACGCACATGAATGGCAGGTGCTGGCCGACGCGAAGATTCCCGAGCAGAAGGTCCTCATCCCGGGTGTCATCGACACCTCCAGCGTCTACGTCGAACACCCCGAACTCATCGCCCAGCGCATCACCCGCTTCGCCGACATCGTCGGCCGCGAGCGCGTCATCCCCGGAACCGACTGCGGCTTCGCGTCCTTCGCCACCTTCCTCGCCGTCGACGAGAGCCTGGCCTGGGCGAAACTCGAATCCCTCACCGCCGGCGCTCGACTGGCCAGCGATCGACTGTGGTCATGACCAGCACCACCCCGACCCACAGTACGACCGAGCACGACGCGGCGCTGCCGGTGCTCGACCTGCGCGAGTTCGACCCTGGCACTGATCCCGCGGTGCGCAGCCGGTTCCTTGAGCGACTGCGCGAGACCTGCCATGACGTGGGTTTCTTCTACCTGGTGGGGCACGGCATCGATGACACCCTGTTCCGGGAGGTCGAGGAGGTCACCCGAGCGTTCTTCGCTCTGCCCGAAGCCGATCGAATGGCGATCGCGATGACCCGGTCGCCACACTTCCGTGGCTACACCCCACTGGGTGGTGAACTCACGAACGGTCGGGCCGACCGGCGCGAGGAGATCGATCTCGGCCCGGAACGCCCCACCCCGGTACTGACGGCTGCCGATCCGCCATGGCGGCGACTGCTCGGTCCGAACCAGTGGCCAGTCGCAATACCGCAGTTCCGCGCCACGATGTTCACCTGGCACGAGTAGATGGACACCGTCGGGAACCGCCTGCTGCGTGCCCTCGCGACCAGCCTCGGCCAACCTGACGACCGGTTCGACAGCTGGGTCGACCCAGACCCCGAGGCCACCATCAAAGCCATCCACTACCCTCCGTCCGGACCTGGCGGCGATCATCAAGGCGTTGGCACCCACCGGGACTTCGGGCTGCTCACCTTCGTCCTGCAAGACGCCGTCGGTGGACTGCAGGTGGAGCGCGACGGATGCTTCTTCGAGGTCCCGCACCTGCCCGGCGCCCTGGTCGTCAATCTCGGCGAAATGCTGCAGCTCGCCACCCACGGCTACCTCAAGGCCACCGTCCACCGCGTCATCAGCCCATCCGCTGGCGTGCGGCGATTCTCGGTCATCTACTTCTTCAACCCGCGCCTGGACGCCACCCTCACTCCCATCGACCTGCCCGCCGAACTTGCCGCCCAGGCAACGGGCGGACACAGCGCTGACCCGGACAACCCCATCCTCGCTACCTACGGCGAGAACATCCTCAAGGTGCGGCTGCGTGCCCACGCCGACGTCGCGCAACTCCACCACGCAGATTTGCTCGCCGCCGAGAGCTGACCTGATCCACCGGCACACCGCAACCCGCCTTCGTGCTGGCCCGCGCGCCCCGCGCGCCCCACGGTTCCCCCGCGCGCCCAGTCATCCCCTGAACAGAAAGGCGATCCGCCATGACCGTTGATGCCCCGCCCGCATCGGTGGCAACGCATGTACCGCTACTGACCGAGGCCGAAACCCCGCCCGACCCACCGGTCACGAACCCGCTGCGAGGCAACCCCGGCATCGTCGGCATCCCGATTACCATCGCTGGCGCGCTCGGACTCGGCCTGGTCGACGCCGGCTACGTGCCCGCCGAGGCCGCCGCCGCCGGCATCCCGACCATCCTCGCCGCAACCTCGATCGGGCTGCTGCTGGCTACCGTCTGGGCCGCCGCGCTCGGGCAAAATGCCTCGGCTAGCCTGTTCGCCGTTTTTTTCGGCTTCTACGCCAGCTACGCCGCACTCGCCCTCGGACTCGGGCACAACTGGTACGGCATCCCCGATGCCCAGATCGTGCACACGCAAGCCATCTGGCTGATCTGCTGGCTGGTCACCATTGCCATGCTCACTCTGGTTACCATACGGCTACCTTGGAGCTTCACCCTGCTCCTCGGCCTGGTCGACGTCGCCCTCGTCCTGCTGCTCGTCGGCACCCTGGAGGCCAACACCACCTTCATCCATCTCGGCGGGTACGTGGTCTTCGCCTTCGTTGCCGTCGCCGTCTACCTGTATGTCGATCTTATGTGGAGCGAGACCGGTGGCCGTGGACTTCCTCTCGGTAAGCCTCTCGTATCTTGACTCGGTCACTGTAACAAAGTTGCATCGCAGCGTGTATTCATGATACAAGAGTTACACAGACGTTCTGGTTGACCGGCTCCTCGGAGGCTCACGTTGCTGACCGATTCCCTTGACCTCACGACCTGGCAGGCCAGTGGCGTTCTTCTCATGGACGGCTTCCTTGGCCCGGAGCGCCTGCGGGAGGTGCGACGCTGGGTCGATGAGATCGAGGCCCTGCCGGGCAGCGAGGACGGTCTGCTGCAGTACGACGAGACCACCGGGGACGGGTTCTCGGTGCGGTGCCGCACCGAGAACATCGTGCCCTTCCATGACGGCATGCGTGCCCTGCTCACCCGGGGCACGCTGCTCGACATTGCCAGCATGTTGCTCGGCGAGCCCGCCGTCCTCTACAAAGAAAAGATCAACTATAAGGAACCCGGCGGCGCCGGGTTCGCCCCACACCAGGACGCGCCCGCCTACCCCTTTGTCCGGTCCACCATCACCTGCATGATCGCTATCGACGATTCCACCACCGACAATGGCTGCCTGGACGTCGTCGAAGGCATGCACCACGAGCCGCTCCCCACCGACGATGTCGGCTGCATCCCCGCCAGTCTCGCCGAGACCCTCCTCTGGAAACCCGTTCCAGTCCGCGCTGGGTCGTTGCTCTGGTTCAACTGGTACGTCCCGCACCGCTCCGGAGTCAACACCTCACCACATCGTCGCCGGGCCATCTACCTCACCTACAACGCAGCCTCCGACGGTGACCACCGCCACCACTACTACCAGGAAAAGCAGCACCGCCTAGCCGCCGGCACCGACCGAATCAGCCTCATCGGCCACTTCACCGGCGACAGCCACGTCAGCGCCCGGGGCACCAAGGAATCTGCATGAATACCGACCGGCTCCTCCACGGCACCTTCACTGGCGCGGACGAGTTCTGCGATGAACTGTTCGCCTACCTCACCGCCGTTGGCCAAAGTCAATACGACGAAACCGTCACCCAACTCGAACACGCCCGGCAAACCGCCGCCCTCGCCGAAGCCGACGGCTATGACCAGGCCGCGCAGGTCGCCGCGCTGCTGCACGATATCGGCCATCTCCTCCTCGACGAACACGACGCGCACCACAATTTCCTCGCCGAAGACCTCCATCACGAAATCGTCGGAGCACGCTACCTGACCCGATGGTTCGGCCCCGATACCGGCACTCCGGTCGCGCTGCACGTCAAAGCCAAGCGCTATCTCGTGGCCACCGACCCCGCCTACGCCAACAGCCTGTCCGTAGCCTCCACCCGAAGCCTACGCGTCCAAGGCGGCCCGATGACTGGCAGAGAAGTCGATGCCTTCCTTTGTCTGCCACATGCCGACCTCGCCATCGCGTTGCGTCGATGGGACGACAACGCCAAGCGAGCCGGCGTCGCGGTACCGGAACTTGACCATTGGCGTCCGGCTGTCTGCCGGCTGGTCAATGAGGCTTCCGCAGTGGTTTGACAGGCGGGTATGGCCCCTGACCGCCCGTCATCCGTGAAGGCGAGGAACGCGTACTGTTCTGTGCGGGTCAGGCCCGTGCCGCGGGCGATACTCGTGCCCGCCGACGCGGAAGTCCAGCTCGTGATGGGCTGTCCCCGGCTCGTTGGGTAGATGGAACCAGCGCTTTCGTATTGCGAAGTCAGCGAAATCGGCGAAGACATGACTTGGCGCTGCCGCCAGGTGCGGGCCAGGGTGAACAACCCGTGAATGAGGGTGAGCCTGCCGCCGTTGATACGGTGTCGCTGTCCGCTTCGCCGGTGAACTCGGCACGGGTCGCGCCAAAGTCGGCGCACACGCCGCGCATCGTCCGTTCGCAGGCGTCGAGCATCGCCTCATCGAACACGCCACGCCGGTACTTCGTCTGGACCCGGCTGTTACGGGGCGAGTTCGTCGGCACGCCCACTCGCTCGGCGCGGGCGGCCCTGGTAGGAGGCGCGGTAGGCGGACGGCGTGTTGGCGGCGTCGCGGGCGAGGTGGATCCGCAGGTTGGCGGCGGTCCCCAGTCCGCAACGGGCGGCGATCCGATCCACCGGCAGGTCGGTCACCTCGAGCAGCAGCCGCGCCTCGGCGATCCGGTGGGCGAGCAGCCACTGCCTGGGCGTGACGCCGTACTCGGCGATGAAGCGCCGGGCGAACGTGCGCGTCGCGTAGCCAGCGTGGCCGGCGAGATCAGCGACGGACAGCGGCTCGGCGAGCCGTTCCAGCGCCCAGTCGCAGGTCGCGGCCAGCCTGCCAGGACCGCCAGAGCCGGGCTTTGGACCGGGCACCGGGCGGCGTAACAGCTGGGCTTGGCCGCCGGCGCGATGGGGCGCCACCACCAGTCGGCGGGCGACGCGGGTGGCGACGGCACTGCCGAGGTCGCGCCGCAGTATGTGCAGACACAGGTCGATCCCCGCGCACACTCCGGCGCTGGTGAGGATCCGCTCCCCGTCGACGTAGAGAACGTTCGGGTCCACCTGCACCGTCGGATGGCGGGCGGCGAGGTCGCCCGCGTCCTCCCAGTGGGTGGTGGCCCGCTGACCGTCGAGTAGCCCGGCGGCAGCGAGGGCGAACGCTCCGGTACACACCGACATCAGTCTGACGCCGCGGTCGGCAGCCGCGCGCAGCGCGTCGAGCACCCCTGGTGCGGGTGTGACCAGTGGGGCGTACCCGGGGACGACGACGGTGTCAGCGGCATCCAGCGCGGCGAGCCCGTGCGCCACCTCCAAGGCGAAGCCGGTGGTGGTGGGCAGCGAGCCAGGCTGCTCCGTGCACAGCGTGAACGTGTAATGCTCGGCCAGGTCCGGGTGGCCGAACACCTGGGCCGGGATCGCGAGGTCCATCGCGACGGTGGCCGGGACCGCGAGGGCCACCACGGCGTGGCGAGTGGCCGTTTCCTTATGCAGCACGGCAGAACAGCCTATTCCGCTGCGCACTCGGCGCCCGGCACTCTGGCCTCGTGTCCAGCAAGCCGCTGCCCCGCCGGGCCGACCCGAAGGATGCGGACCCGATGACGACTCGAGACGCCGCCGACGCACCTGGAGTCGCGTCCCCTGCTGGTCGTAGCCGGCGGAACACGGCGCTGATCTTCGCCGCGACGCTCGCGTTCACGCTGTCGCTGGCCGGGTCGGCGTTGAAGAACACGATTCAAGTGGACTTCTCGCCGATCGCAGTGGACCTTGGTGTCAGCCGCGGGACGTTCGCCTGGTCGACGACGGTCTTCGCTGTGGTCATCGCGGTGGCGAGCCCGGTCGTCGGGGTGCTGGCCGATCGGTTCGGCGGCGCGGCCGTGCTGGTCAGCGGAACGGTGCTCGCCGGTGCCGCCTTCCTGATCTGCGCGGCGGCGCCGGGGGTGTCGCTGTTCGCGTCCGTCTACGGCGTGCTCGGCGCCTTCGCCTTCACGATGCTCTCGTACGTTCCGTTGGGGAAGCTTGCCAGCGAGCTGTTCACCGCCCGCGGGGAGGGCCTGGCGTACGCGGTCATGACGAACGGCCCGGCTGTCGGGTTCATCGTGCTGGTGCCGCTGTGGGTGTGGCTCGGCGCGTTCGCGTCCTGGCGGGCCGTCTTCGTCGTCGCCGGTCTGTCGATGCTCCTCGTGCTGACCCCACTTGCGCTGCTGCTGTATCGGCTGTCCGGTCAGGAGGAGCCGGCGCCTACGGCGACGCCGGGCACACCCGGGACCGCGGACGACGCGCGGCTCGGCTTCGGGGACCGGTTGCGGCTGGCAGCCGCCAACCCTGTGTTCCTGGCGCTGACCGTCGCGTTCACCGGCTGTGGGATCACGATGGCGTTTGTCGACGTTCACCTGGTCACCGACCTGGACGAACATGGCATGAGCCCGGGTGTCGTCAGTGGCACCCTCGCCCTGCTGGGCGTCTTCGAGATCCTTGGCTCACTGGCCGCCGGCCGAATGTGTGACCGGGGCCGGGTCCGGCAGACCCTGCTTGTCGGTTACGCGCTGCGCGGCGGGGCGATGGTGCTCGTCGCCTTCGACGCGACCGTAACCGCCTCGCTGGCCTTCGGGGTCATCTTCGGGGCGAGCTATCTGGCGACGGTGGTCGCGACCACGCTGTGGATTGGCCGGGTGCTGCCCGAGGGCGCCCGGGCCACCGGCCTCGGTCTGCTGTGGACGCTGCACAGCATCGGCGCCGCTCTCTCCAGCCAGCTGGGCGCGCTGGTCGCCGACTCGTACAACTCCTACGCGCAGGTCGCGATGGGCGAGGCGCTGCTGGTCGGGGTGTCGTTCCTGCTGATCGCCCGGCTGCCCGCGCCACGCCCGGCGGCCGTCCCCGCCGGCGCTTCCCGGCAATGAGCGGTCTGCGTGGCACCCTGTCGAGCCCTGGAAAAACCGGGATCACACGCCGTGGCGTTTCGGGCCGGGCCGCCGACTTATGGTCTCCAGCAACACCCGCTTCCCCGGCGTCAGCATGATCGGGAATCGGTGGCCGGCGAGCCGGGCAAGCACTGCGGCCAGCTTCGTCACGGCGTTGTCCGGGGCGCCGGCGGACCAGGTAGCCGGCACCGAGGGCTCCGCGCACCGAGTACCTGCTCATCGAACTGGCCTGGCGCCTGCGGGGCTGTCGGCTGCGGGTTCATCGGGCGCGGGGCCCGGCAGGCCTGGTCGCTGCGAACGCCCGGGCCAGATCGGCGACGATGTCCTCGACGTCCTCCAGACCGACCGATAGGCGCAGCAGGCCGTCGGTGACGCCGGCGGAGTCGCGCTGTGCCGGCGTGAGCCGGCCGTGGGTGGTGCTTGCCGGATGGGTGATCATCGATTTGGTGTCCCCGATGTTTGTCGTGTTCGACACGAGCTCAAGCCGGTCGACAAACGACCAGCTGGCCTGCTGGCCGCCGTACAGCTCGAAGCTGATCACTCCGCCGTGCCCGGACTGTTGGGCGGCTACCAGCTCCCGCTGCGGGTGATCCGCGCTGCCGGTGTAGTGCACCGCCCGTACGTCCGGTTGGTCGGCTAGCCAGGCAGCCACCACCGCCGTGTTGGCGTCGTGCGCCCGCATCCGCACCGGCAGCGTCTCCAGACTCTTCAGGAAGATCCACGCGTTGAACGGGCTGAGGCTCGGGCCCGCGGTGCGCAGCACACCGTGCAACTCGGAGATCAGGCCCGCGCGGCCGGCGACAACGCCGCCGCCGCAGCGGCCCTGGCCGTCGATGTACTTGCCGGCGGAGTGCAGAACGAGGTCTGCGCCAAACACGATCGGTTGCTGGAACACCGGGGTGCACAGGGTGTTGTCGACCAGCAGCAGCGCGCCGGCGGCATGTGCGAGCTCTGCGAGGTATCTGATGTCGGCCACGGCCATTACCGGGTTCGTGGGGCTCTCAACGACGAGCATCCTGGTCTGCGCACGCATTGCGCGCGCCCAGGCGGCCGGGTCGGTCACCGGAACGACGGTCGTCGTGACGCCGAACCGGTCCAGATAGTGAGCATAGAGCCGGGTCGTGGTGCCGAAGACACCCTCCGCAAGCAGGACATGGTCCCCGCCGCGCAGCAGCCCGAGCGACACCGCCAAGAACGCGGCCATCCCGGACGCGGTCGCTACGGCGGACTCGGCACCCTCCAGCCGCGCGACGCGCTCCTCGAACGCGCGCACCGTCGGGTTCGTGAACCGGACGTAGACGTTGCCGGGGCGCCGCTGCGCGAACTTCTCCGCCGCGTCGTGCGAGTCGTCGAACAGGTAGCTCGACGTGAGTACCAGCGCCTCGCTGTGCTGGTCGTCAACGGACTGGCGATGGCCGGCACGCACCGCCTCCGTCGCCAGTCCGCGGCGGGTGCCGGAGGCCGTACGGTTGGAGGACGGAGGCGTCATGCGGGCAGCAGCCGTCCCGCCAGGTATTCCTGGTGGATGCCCTCGTACATGCCGTAGAACAGCTCGCAGGTATGCGCTACGGCGTAGAGCGCCTCCTGCTGCATCTGCTCCGTCGTGCACAGGTCTGCGACGAGGTCGAGGCCCTGCTGAGTGTGGGTGATGTCCTCGACCTGGTGCACCGAGAAGAACAGCAGGTCCCTCGGCTCGAGCCCGTACACCCGACCGAACAGGATGTCGCGGCTCTCGCTGCCTAGCTTCTCCAGGTTCTGCCCCTCGCTCGCTATGGTGACCGCGGCGGCACCGACGTGGTAGCGATCCGGATCCTTCACCGCCGCGAGCCGGTAGTCGATCAGCTCCTGGGTCGTCGGCAGCGCGACGGCGGCATCCCGGGTCTCGTCGTCGATCCCGATCGCCAGCAGGAAGTCCTGCATCAGCTTGACGTGGTTCCGCGTCTTCGAGATCCGCCCGGTCTCCTCCTCGTAGAGGTTGTGCAGCAGGCGCCGCTTGTGCCGGGGGAGCGGGCAGTAGAAGAACAGGTGCTCGACGTAGGTAAGGAAGTGCTTGGTGAGCTGGTAGCCCTGTAGCGCTACCTGCTGGAGGAAACGCGGCTGAGGGTTGTCCGCGTCCAGTAGAAGCCCGAACACCGGGTGGGCGATGGTGAGGTGCTGGTGCAGGGTCTCCTCCAGGGACGCCCTGAACCTGTCCCGCGGGAGCGTCATCGGCTCGTCCTCTCTGCGATGGCGGCTTGTGGGGTGGTGTGGCGGCGAGTGGGATCGGCACGACGGGCCAGCCGGTCGGCAGTGACGGCCTGTAGCTCGGATACGGCGTGGGTCATGTAAAGGCCGCGGTGGCTGATGCCCCGCACTCGGCTGTAGTCGTCCAGCACGCCGTAGGTGGTGAACCCGAAGCCGCTCCAGACCCGGTGGGCTGGGGAGCCTTCGCGGACGTCGATGAGAACGCGCTCCACCCCGACGTCGGCGAGTCGCTCGCAGACGGCGAACACGAGCTCGATCACCGCACCGGTGCGACGGATCCGGGGACGCAGGTATGCCTTGCTGACCTCGCTGAGATGCCGGCAGTTCGGCATCGAGTTCAGGGCGACGACGCACATCGCGCAGACGCCCTCGTCGTCCTGGCCGAGCAGGACGAGCGCTTCGCCTGTGCCGACCCGGCGGGCGAGGTCCTCCGCGAAGCCCACGCCCTGGGCCGGCGTGACCGGCTCGGTGAAGCCGAGGATGCCGTCATCGATCACGCTCGCGGCCAGCATCGAGGCGAGGTCCGTACTGTACGGACGAACATCCGTTGGCCAGGACCAGGTCATCCTGGTGCCGTCCGGCGGCTGGTCGGGTAGGTGGGTCATCGATCCTCCCGGTGGATCCGTCGGCGACCCTGCGGATCCAGTTCGCGGTCATGGCGGTCGCCTCCGCGGTCCACCGCCGGGCGACGTCAGGCAGCGGCCCGACAGCGGGCAGCTGTGTGGCCAGCGTGGGAGAGCGCTGGCTGCGGGCGCGCCGGGCGAACGCGGCGAGCCGCCGGCTTGCGGTATCGGCCAGGTAGCCCTCCGGGATCGGCGGGTACGGCGCGTCAGGGTCCGTGAGGAAGACCCGGACGTCGCGGCGGTACTCCCGCAGCAGCATGTCGGGTAGGTACTCCGGGTGACCTTGGACGAAGACCTGACGGACCCCGTCCTGACTGGTCGCTACCGCCCAGTCAGAGCCACCGGTAAGCAGCTCCAGGCGCACGCCGCAGGCGACGAGTTCGTCACGGTCCACAGTGTTCCATCGGGAATGCGGCATGGTGACGACGTCGGGCAGCCCGACGGTGAGCGGGCCGCGTCGTGCGACGGTCTGATGGTCGAGCACGCCGACCCTCTTGTGTGCCAGTCGACGGCGCTGCACGCCGCACATCTGGTGGAGGGCTAAATGCGCAGACAGACAGGAGAACACAGTGAAGAAATTCCGTCTCCGGCTGAGGTCGAGAATCCTCTCGATCACCGGATAGCCCGGGTCCTTCTCTGGGTGGGAATTCTGTGGCTGTGCGCCGGTCACCACCAGAGCATCGAATGATGCTATTCGCTGCCAATCGCTTCGTGACCCCGGAAGATGGGGATGGCTGGTCGTCGGGTCGAGGTCCACCACATCGACGTGGACTGCCACTCTGGCGCTGTTCGCCGCGTTTCTTATCAGCCGGTCGAACTGCTGCCCTCCTGTTCCTCGGCCGGTGGCCGCCATGAGGTCAACGACTCCGACACGGAGGGATCCATGAGGTGGCTTCTCCGGCATCTTTCCTTCCCCTGTTCGACCGCAAGAACAGCCCCGCGCCGCTGCTCGCGGCCAGCTGTCGACGTGTCAGCTGGTTGATATAAACATTGCGTGCCGCGCGGTCCTCGCCGCACATCATGACGCACGCATGATGAGAGATGCCATGATCGTTTCCGTCGAACATGTCACCCCACTCACGATGTGGATGGGCGCACCGGCTCTTCACGCGGGCGGCCTGGTCGCGCGACCGGGTCGGCCTGGCACTCGCCCGCGTCGTCGTCGACCGGCTGCTCCCGGCCGGGCCGCTGACTGTCGTGGTCGATGACACCCTGTTCCACCGGGCGGGGAAGAAGGTGTGGGCCGCCGGCTGGTTCCACGACGGCTCCGCGAAGGGGCAACCGGCAGGTCGGCTTTGGCGACAACTGGGTCATCGTCGGCCTCGTCTTCTCTTGATCACTTGTTGGCTCCCGCGACCCCAGTCGGCCGCCGCGACACCGATCGCCCCAGTTCCGCGTGCGCGCGTAGTTGATATCGATTTCAGGATCAACCTTCCGTAAACAGAAATGACCGGCACGCGTCTCGCTATGGTCGACCCGTTTTCGATCATCTGCGACTCGATCGACGCCAAGACAAAGATCGACGAAGGTGGATGAAGTGAACGATAGGCAAAATCAAGATCTGTTAATTAGGTGGCACTAGTGGAGGTCTGCGGTCCAAATTTCCCTCTTGCTCCACAATGGGGAGCCTACACCCGGCCTTCATGGACTCTCAAGCCCTTTGGCTGAAGGTGCGGAAATTTGTTGGCAAGCAGTCCGGGCGGTCGCGGTAGGGACCGTCCTTGCCCTCTCCGCCGGGGTTGAGTGAGACACCCTCGTGGGTGTGAGCTGGCTACGGAGGGCGTGATCGGAGCTCCATGATGTTCATGGAGCCTGAGTCGCAGGAGGCTCCGGCCGGGTCACCGCAGGCGCGGGACCCGGCGCCGCGTCCGTCGCGGCGGGTGTTCAGCACGGCGTACAAGCTGCGGATCGTCGCGGAGTACGAGAACGCCCCGCACGGCGAGAAGGGTGCGATCCTGCGCCGGGAGGGTTTGTTCTCCTCGCATGTGGTGGAGCGGACCCGGGCACGTGACGCGGGGGCGCTGGGAAGAGCAGGCGTCCCGGCCCGCGCTCCGGGGAAGAATCCGGGGAAGTCGGCGGAACAGATCGAGTTGGAGCGTCTGCGCCGCGAGAACGAACGGTTGAAAGCGAAACTTGCGACGGCAGAAACCGCGCTGGATTTTATGGGAAAAGCACGCGCTCTCTCTTGCGGCAGGTCTCCGAGAGAGCGGACTCCGAGTACCGGATCGTCCGGGCGGCGGGGCAGACCAGGGAACGCCGTGCGCAGGCGACCCACCCGCCACGGGTCCGCCCCGAGCTGTCCGCGACCGGACCGTCACAGGTCTGGTCGCGGGATATCACCGCGTTGAAAGGACCCGAGAAAGGCGTCTGGTACCGGCTGTACGTCATCATCGATATCTACTCCCGGTATGTGACCGGCTGGCTTGTCGCTGCCGCCGAGGACGCGGTGGTAGCGAAGGATTTCCTTCTACCCCGTCCCCGACGGCTGGCCCCGGCGGTTACTGCCCCGCGGCCGGCACCCCCGCCGGCTGCGTCGGGTCGTCGGTCTCGGCTGGGTGGGCGTCGGCGGTCCGTGCGCTGTCGGCGGTCCGCGACTGGCCGGGCGGGCGCAGGACGAACAGGGCGACGAGGACGGCCGCGGCGACCAGGGCCGCGCTCACCGCGTAGGCGAGGTGGAACCCGCCGGTGAGGGCGGTGGTGGTGCTCCTGCCGTGGTCGAGCAGCGAGTCGGTGCGGGAGGCGGCAAGGGTGGCCAGGACCGCGGTGCCGAGCGCGGCGCCGATCTGCTGGGTGGTGTTGGCCACCCCGGATGCGACGCCGGCCTCGGCGGGGTCGGAGACCGCCATCGCCTGGCCGATCAGTGCGGGCATCGCCGCGCCGAAACCGATACCCAGCAGGACGAACACCGGGGCGATGTCGCTCGCGTAGCTGCCGTCAGCCGGTAGCCGGGCCAACAGTAGGAGCGCCGCGGCGACCAGCAGCAGCCCGACGACGATCACCGGCCTGGGGCCGAACCGGGTGTTCAGCGGCGACGCGAGGCCCAGCGAGACGGCCGCGATGGTCAGCGGGGCCGGCAGGAACGCCAGCCCGGTGCGCAGCGCGTTGTAGCCGAGCACGTCCTGCAGGTACAGGGCGGTGCAGAACTGGTAGCCGAACAGGCCGGCCACCATCAGGGTCAGGATGATGTTCGCTCCCCCGACCGCGCGGGAGCGGAAGATGCGCAGCGGCAGCAGTGGCTTGGCCGCTCTGGCCTGGCGGCCCACGAAGGCGGCGAGCAGGAGCAGCGAGGCGGCGAGCGACCCCAGCGTCCCGCCGTCGCTCCAGCCGTCCGCCCCGCCCCGGACGACGGTGTAGACGCCGAGCATCAGCCCGGCGGTCACCAGCCCGGCGCCGAGAACGTCCGCGCTCTCGCGCAGCCCGAGCCCGGCGATCGGGGGCAGCACCCACAGGGCGAGCACCACCGCGAGGACACCCAGCGGCACGTTGACGTAGAAGACCCACGGCCAGCTGAGACTCTTGGTCAGCACGCCGCCGAGGATGAGCCCGATCGATGAGCCGGCCGCGGCGACGAAGGCGTAGCAGGCCAGTGCCTTGGCCCGCTCCCGGCTGTCAGGGAAGATCGTGACTATCATGCCGAGTGCCACCGCGGAGGCCAGCGCCCCCCCGGCGCCCTGCAGGAAGCGGAACGTGATCAGGAGGCCGCCGGTGTTGGCCAGGCCGCAGGCCAGCGAGGCTGCCGTGAACAGGCCGAGCCCCCCGATGAAGACGGGCCGGCCGCCCAGCAGGTCACCCAGCCGCCCGGACAGCAGCAGCAGGCCAGCAAAGGCGATCAGGTACGTGTGTAGTACGTCGTAGCATCATCGTATGGAATTTCCTTCGTTGCTCCCCTTGCCCGAATGGCCCGATGCCGAGCCGGCCCTGTGGTACGGCCGGATGTCCGATGTCGACAATGACGCACGTATCCCGGACCAGTTCGCCCGAGGTCAGCGTTACGCGCGGCTGACGGGTGAGTACTGGATAGCCCGGGCGTGGGCCGATGACGGGATTTCCGCCTGGCGTGAGGATGTGGTCCGGCCGGAGTTCGAAGGATTCCTTACGACGCTACGAACGGGGAAGCACCGGGTCGTGGTGGCGTGGGAGGAGAGCCGGATTACCCGTGACCCAGTGGTCGGCGCGGAGTTCGGCAAGATCATGCAGCGGGTCAGCGGCCGACTAATCGTCACTGATGGTGAGAAGGCCACGACCTACGACTTCCGCAGGCAGCGGGACCGCGATGCCTGGCATGGCGCGGTCGGGAAGTCGGTCAGCGATTCCGGGCTGAAGTCGGAGCTGGTAAAGCGGAAGTTGGATGCCAAGCGGGAGGCCCGGGAGTTCCTTGGTGGCCCGGTCGGCTTCGGCTGGTCTCAGACGATCAGCCGGAAGGGCAAGAAGATCGTGACCGAGTGGTCGGTCAACGAGGAGCAGGCCCGTTGGCTACGCGAGGCATCGCAGCGGATCCGGGAAGGTGAAGCCGTACTCAAGGTCGCGGACGACTTCTATGACCGTGGTCTACGCATTCCGCACCGGCGGACCAGGCCCGACGACACCATGAAGACCGGCACCCTGACACGGGCCAGTCTGACAGCGATGCTGCGTAACCCGCGCATCGCTGGACTGTTCGCAACGGGAAACGTCCACCGCGGGTGGACCGTGGTCGGTCCGATGGCGAACTTCCCTGCCATCCTCACGGAGGAGGAGTGGCGGGAGACCTGTGCGGCGTTGGAAGCCGTGAAAACCCGCAAAGGCACCGGAACGGCCGTCAAACACGTGTTCGCCGGCTACTATGTGTGCCACAAGTGCAAGCGATCATTGATCAGGAACTCTCCCCGCGCGTACGCGCTGTGGCGGCATCGTCTCGGTAAGAGCCGTGAGCATGTCGAGTGTGACCAGTCGTTCCACATCAACGCCGCCGATGCCGACGACCTGATGACCCGCCTGGTTGACGCCTACCTTGTGCGCCGGGACTGGGAGAAGGCGGGTGAGGTCGCCGACGCCGAGGAGTTGAAGGCCGAACGGACCGAGAAGGAACAGGAGCTTGCCGACCTCCCCCGCGCCATCACGGCCAAAGAGATCAGTCTGCGGTTGGGTGGCCAGGTCGAAGCCCAGATCGAGGCCCGGCTACGGGAGATCGACGCCGAGTTGGCCCGCCGGGCGCGTCTCGTGACCGTCCTGGACGGCCAGGAGGCACTACGGCTATGGCGTAACGGCACCCTGACGGAGAAACGCCGCGTCCTATCGACGATCATTGAACGGATCATCGCGATCCCCGGGAAGGATCTTCCGTTGCGTGACCGGTTGGACCCCCAGTGGCGCAATCCCAGCCCTGCCTAGCCACCGCCGTTCCGCGTGGGTTTCGGCGCGAGCGCGGTCACGATCGCCGCCGCCATCAACGCCGAGGGTTCCGGCGCCCGCGTGAGCTGAGCGGCGATCCACCGCGCGTCCGCCGCCGCCTCACCGTCCACGTCTGACACGGCAGGCTCACCGGCCGACGAGGCAGCGGCAGAACGCCCCGCCGACCGGCCACGCTGCCGACCAGGCCCAGGAT
>NZ_CDWWXA010000047.1:0-34417 GCF_977971845.1 Frankia sp. CeCAU1
CTGTAGATCGTAGCCCACCCACAGCCCACCCATGGTGTAGTGGACGGCCGGGTAGATCCGCATCGGCACCTTGTAGGGGTCCTCGGCGGTGATCCGCTCGTACATCTCGAACAGGTTGCCGTACTTCTCGCGGACCTTGTCCTCGCCCATCCGCTTGATGGCGTCGGCGAAGTCGAGGTAGACGCCGAGCCCGCCCGGACCCACGCCGCGACCGGCGTCGCACTGGTACTTCGCCGCCCGCGACGCGATGTCACGGGGGACCAGGTTGCCGAATCCCGGGTAGATCCGCTCGAGGTAGTAGTCGCGCTCGTTCTCCGGGATGGTGTCGGGCGAGCGGGTGTCGCCCGCCTTCTTCGGCACCCAGATGCGGCCGTCGTTGCGCAGCGACTCGCTCATCAACGTGAGCTTGCCCTGGTAGTCGCCGGAGCGGGGGATGCAGGTCGGGTGGATCTGGGTGTAGCACGGGTTGGCGAAGTACGCCCCGCGCCGGTGCGCCCGCCAGATCGCGCTGGCATTGGAGTTCTTGGCGTTCGTCGACAGGTAGAACACGTTGCCGTACCCGCCGGTGGCGAGCACGACGGCGTCGGCGAGGTAGGTGGAGACCTGGCCAGTGACCAGGTCGCGGGCGACGATGCCGCGGGCGTGCCCGTCGATGACGATCAGGTCGAGCATCTCGGTGCGCGGGTGTATCTCCACGCCGCCGGCATCGATCTGCCGGGACAGCGCCTGGTAGGCGCCGATCAGCAGCTGCTGACCCGTCTGGCCCCGGGCGTAGAAGGTCCGCGAGACCTGCACGCCGCCGAACGACCGGGTGTCGAGCAGGCCGCCGTACTCCCGGGCGAAGGGCACACCCTGCGCCACGCACTGGTCGATGATCTGGGTGGACGTCTGCGCGAGACGGTAGACGTTGGACTCCCGGGAGCGGAAGTCGCCACCCTTCACCGTGTCGTAGAACAGCCGGTAGACCGAGTCGCCGTCGTTGCGGTAGTTCTTCGCAGCGTTGATGCCGCCCTGCGCGGCGATGGAGTGCGCCCGGCGCGGCGAGTCCTGGTAGCAGAACTGGATGACCCGGTAGCCCTGCTCGGCGAGGGTGGCGCCGGCGGCGCCACCGGCGAGCCCCGTGCCGACGACGATCACGGTGTGGCGGCGCCGGTTGGCCGGGTTGACCAGCTTGGCGGTGAAGCGTCGCTTGTCCCAGCGTTGCTCGATCGGGACGTCCGGCGCCGCGGTGTCGGCGATGTCGGCACCGAGGTTGTAAAACGACATGTCAGCCCTTCCCATGCTTCCGGCACCGCGCCACGCAAGGCCGGCCGCGGAGCCGTCGGCTGTTCAATCCACCAGTGCAGTGACCCATCGGTGCAGTGCCCCATCGGTCCAGTGCCCCATCGGTCCAGTGCCCCATCGGTCCAGTGCCGTGCCGTCAATCCACCAGGCCGGCGAGAACCGACACCGGAACGATCACGAATCCCACCGTGAGGAGAACCGCGAGGACATTGGCGGTGGCCTTGAAAACTCGGTCCCGTTTCGGGTTGTTGACACCGAGGGTCTGGGCCGCACTCCAGAAGCCGTGCTGGATGTGGAGCCCGAGGGAGATCATGGCGGCGATGTAGATGAGCGTGACCCACCACACGCTGAAACTCGACACGACGTTGTCGTAGGCGGCACCTTCGACCCCGTGTCGGTTGAGGGTCAGCGTCGTGAAATCGAGGATGTGGTACACGATGAACAACGCGAGGGTGATTCCGCCGTAGCGCATCACATGCGTGGCATAACTGGCCCGGGCTCGTTGGCGGTGGACGTACTTTGTCGGCCGGGCCCGCAGGTCACGCCGGCTGAGCTGGTACGCGGACACCGTGTGCAGGCCCACGGCCAGCACCAGCACGACGCGTTGGATCCATAGGTACCACGTATCGTGCAGGACCGGCTCGCCGATCGTCCGGAGCCAGCCGGCGTAGTGGTCGAAGTCGTCGCGGCCAAAGAAAATCTTCAGGTTCCCGAGCATGTGAGCGATCAGGAACAGGAGCATCAGCAGCCCGGTGACGGCCATCACGGTCTTTTTGCCGATGGTTGACCGCCACAGGTTGCGCAGGACGGACGAAGATCGCGGGGGCCGCGGGGTGGGCGCAGGGGACGCCGACCGCGCCGGGGTTGTCACAGCCACGAGCGCACCCTAGAGCGCACTCCCTCCAGTGGTCCAAGACATGATAAACCTGGACTCGATAGTGCCGTCCTATCGACGTCTACGCTGGCGGCGTGCAGCTCCACCAGCTCGCCTATTTCGTCGCCGTCGCGGAGACCCGGCACTTCACCCGGGCCGCCCAGCGGGTGCATGTCGCCCAGCCGTCCCTGTCCCAGCAGATCCGCGCCTTGGAACAGGAGCTGGGCACACCTTTGTTTAACCGCGCGCGGGGGAACATCAGCCTGACCCCGGCGGGGGAGACGCTCCTGCCGCTCGCCCGGCGCATCCTCACCGACACCGAGACCGCCCGCCAGCGGGTCACCGAGCTGCTCGACCTGCGCCACGGCACGGTGCGCCTCGGTGCCACCCCGAGCCTGTGCACCGGCTTCCTGCCCGACGTGCTGCGACTGTTCCACCAGCGGTACCCGGGCATCCGCCTGCTGGTCGAGGAGGGGGGATCACGCGACCTCGTCCGCGATCTGGCCGCGGGCAGCCTGGACCTGGCGTTGATCATCCTTCCGCTGCAGAGCAGCGACCCGGCACTGGCGACCTCGCCGCTGATCCGCGAGAGCCTGGTCCTCGTCTCGTCGCTGGACGAGCCACCGATCGTCGCCGGACGCCCGCTGACCGTGGCCGATCTGCGCAACCACCCGATGGTGATGTTCCGCCGCGGCTACGACCTGCGGGAGGCCACCGTGACGGCCTGCCGGGAGGCCGGATTCGAGCCGATTTTCGCGATCGAGGGCGGGGAGATGGACGCTGTGCTCGGTTTCGTCGCGGCGGGTCTGGGCAGCGCGGTGATTCCGAGCACGGTCGCCCACCGGCTCGGCATGCGGGTCACCCCGTTCGTGCTCCCGGGGCTGCAACGCACCATCGGGCTGGCGCGTCGCCGCGACGTCGAGCCGACCCGTGCCGCCGTCGAGCTGCAACGGGTCCTGTGGGAGTACCTCCGCGACGCCGCGGCCTCGGGCAACCTTCCCGACGGCACCCGACTCCTCGCCGGACCGACCTCCGCCGGCACGTGATCTGTCATCTTCGGGCTCCTGTGCAACGTATTCGATGAGGCAGGCTTTTCATGGCGTGAAGATCAGGTTCTTTTCGAGTGAATCGCCATCGCTTTTTCTGGTTCGGCGTGTGGTCCGCCTGTCCACCGAGCCCATTTTTTCCGCCCACCCGCACGCGATCCGGTCGGGTGGGCTTAAAGTTGTGCGAGCGGTCGTAGACCGGGCGGTTTCCGGTCTGCGGGGACTGGTTGCGGGGACGACTGGTTGCGGGGACGACTGTCAACGCGCGGTTCGCGTGAACTGGCGCCAGTGCACAACGGGGGCAGCGTCGGAGCTGCCGTCGACCTCGAACACACGGGAGGCGATATGAACAGCGTCGACATTGCCCTGAAGGAATCGCTCGAGATAAGCGGGGCGCTAGGGGTTGCCCTCGTCGACTTCACCAGTGGAATGACCCTCGGAACGGCCGGTAACACGCATGTGATCGACCTTGAGATCGCTGCGGCCGGAAACACCGAGGTCATCCGGGCGAAGATTCGGACGATGGAGAGTCTCGGGCTTCAGGACACCATCGAGGACGTCCTGATTACGCTGGGTCGCCAGTATCATCTGATCCGGTTGTTGCAGAGCCATTCCGGCCGTGGCCTGTTCCTCTATCTGGTGCTCGACAAGCCGCGCGCGAACCTCGCGCTGGCCCGTCATCGGCTGCGCGCCGTCGAGTCGCAGCTCGACGTCTGAGTGCTTCCGGGGCCCGATCGGGCGGCGCGTCCTCGCCACGGGCCTGGTGCCGGCGCGCCGGTGACCGGACGACGGTGACCGGACGACGGTGATAGGGATATGACGTGAATATGAACGCGCCGACGCTGCGGATCCGTGGCGGCGTGCTGGTCGGTCCGACGGAGGTCCGTGACGAGGTCTGGGTCGTCGACGGCCGGATCACCTTCTCCGCTCCCACCGGCGCGGCGGCCCGGGACGTACGGACGGTCTCCGGATGGGTGTTGCCCGGCCTCGTCGACGCTCACTGCCATGTCGGCCTCGCCGCGCACGGCGCCGTCGACAGGCCCACCGCCGAGCAGCAGATCATCACCGACCGGGCGGCGGGCGCGCTGCTGCTGCGCGACGCCGGCTCCCCGGCCGACACCCGGTGGATCGACGCCCGTGACGACCTGCCCCGGCTGGTGCGGGCCGGCCGGCACATCGCCCGGCCCCGGCGATACCTCCGCAACTACGCGGCGGAGGTCGAGCCGACCGACCTCGTCGCCGAGGTCCTCGCGCAGGCCGGCCGGGGCGACGGGTGGGTGAAGCTCGTCGGCGACTGGATCGACCGCGGGCTGGGCGACCTGGCGTCGTGCTGGCCCGCGGACGTGGCGAAGGCCGCGATCGACGCGGCGCACGCCGCCGGAGCCCGGGTCACCGCCCACTGCTTCGCCGAGGACTCCCTCGCGGATCTCGTCGAGGCGGGGATCGACTGCATCGAGCACGCCACCGGTCTCACCGAGCACACGATCCCGCTGTTCGCCGAGCGGGGGGTCGCCATCGTGCCAACCCTGGTGAACATCGCGACCTTCGAGGACATCGCCGCGGGCGCCGAGGCGAAGTTCCCCGCCTACGCCCGGCACATGCGCGCCCTGTACGCCCGGCGCCATGACACGGTGCGGGCGGCCTACGACGCCGGCATCCCGATCTTTGTCGGTACCGACGCAGGGGGAAGCCTCCCGCACGGACTGGTCGCCGCCGAGGTGGCCGAGCTTCGCCTGGCCGGGCTGCCGGCTGCGGCCGCGCTCGACGCGGCGACCTGGGGGGCCCGCTCCTGGCTCGGTTATCCGGGCCTGTCCGAGGGCGCCTGGGCCGATCTGGTGGTGTATCCGAGCGACCCGCGGGCCGACGTCGCGGTGCTCGGCGCCCCGGACCTCATCGTTCTGCGCGGACGGCCGGTCTCTGCCTGAACGTCCCCGCGTCCCCCGGGTATGCGGCCGGTCAGCGGGGAGTATCGAGGACCTGCCGGATCTTGTCCAGCAGGGTGCGTTCGGAGAAGGGTTTGGTCAACAGCGATACCCCTGGGTCCAGCTTCCCCTGCGCGGTGAGAACGGGATCGGCGTATCCCGACATGTAGAGCACCCGGATGCCGGGTTGCTGGGCCCGGATGCGGTTCGCGAGTTCCCTGCCCTGCATGCGCGGCATGATCACGTCCGTGAGCAGCAGGTGGATGTCGCCCCGGTGCTCGATCGCGATCGAGCATGCGTCGAGGGCGGTGGAAGCCGCCAGCACCTCGTAGCCGTTGCGGCTCAGGATCCGCCGGGCGACCTCGAGCAACGCGGCATCGTCCTCGGCGATCAGGACCGTCTCGCCGTGCCGGGCGGGCTCGGAGTCGGCCGGTCGTTGCCCGGCCGGATCCTGCGACAGGTTCCGCATAAAATCACCGCAGTAGGTAATTTACCGGTGGCATTTAGTGGCCAGAGGAACCGTAGCATCGCTTTCGGTGGGTCGCCACCGCGCCGGCCAGGCCGCCCAGCCCGGCCAGGCCGCCTCAACCCGATCAGGCCAGGCCGCCTCAGCCCGGCCAGGCCGCGGAGGTCACGGCCTGGCAGAGGATCTCGGTGAACGGCCGCGGGTCGAGGCCGGCCGCGTCGAGCCAGGAACCGGAGTAGTACGTGTCGGCGTACCGTTCGCCGCCGTCGCAGATCAGGGTGACCACGCTGCCGCGGTGACCGGAGGACACCAGCTCGCAGGCGAGCCGTACCGCGCCCCAGAGGTTCGTCCCGGTGGAGGCACCCGTCCGGCGGCCCGTCAGCGTCTCCAGGAACAACATGGCCGCGACGGACGCCGCGTCGGGCACAGTGATCATCCGGTCGACGACGTCGGGGAGGAAGCTCGGCTCCACCTGTGGGCGGCCGATGCCCTCGATGCGGGAGTGCCCGCCGGTGACGTGCGGGTCGCCGGTGGACCAGGCGCGATGGAACACCGAGCCCTCGGGATCGACGACGCACAGCGCGCAGTTGTGCTGCCGGTACCGCAGATAACGCCCGATCGTGGCGCTGGTGCCCCCGGTGCCGGCGCCGACGACGATCCAGGTGGGGATGGGATGGCGCTCCAACGCCATCTGATTGAAGATCGATTCGGCGATGTTGTTGTTGCCGCGCCAGTCCGTCGCTCGTTCCGCGTAGGTGAACTGGTCCATGTAGTGACCGTTCGTGGCCTCGGCCAGCCGCCTGGCCTCCGCGTACACCGTGGTGGCGTCCGCCACCAGGTGGCAGCGACCCCGCTCACGTTCGATCAGGGCGATCTTCTGCGTGCTGGTCGAGGCGGGCATGACGGCGATGAAGGGGAGCCCGAGCATGCGGGCGAAGTAGGCCTCCGAGACCGCGGTCGACCCGGAGGACGCCTCGACGATCGTCGTCCCCTCCCGGATCCAGCCGTTGCACAGCCCGTAGAGGAACAGCGACCGGGCCAGGCGGTGCTTCAACGAGCCGGTGGGATGCGTCGACTCGTCCTTCAGATAGATGTCCACGCCCCGTTCCGCCGGCCACAGGTGCAGGGGGAACAGGTGGGTGTCCGCCGACCTGTTGGTGTCGGCCTCGACTCGGCGAATGGCCTCCCGAGTCCATCGGACGTCCTGTCTGGTGGGTGCATCACTCATGCCCTTCCCGTTCCCCGGATCATGCTTGGATGAAGATCTTTGTTCTTTCCGCCCGCCTTCGTCGATTCGTTGATCTGTGAGCTGTTTGTCTCTTATGGGTTATCGATGCGGTTGCGGGCTCTGTATCCGCAAGTTACCGGTTCGATGGTCGAGATGCGCCGTCCGTGGGTCGCCCCTACCGTCAAGCTATGCCGGTTACTCAAGGTTCCGGTGCGCTGCCGGCCCGTCGGATCGTGTTCGTCCATGCTCATCCCGACGACGAGACGATCGCGACCGGGGCGACGATGGCCCGCTACGCCGCCGATCCCGACACCCAGGTGGTCCTTGTCACGTGCACGCTGGGCGAGATGGGCGAGGTGCTGGTCCCCGAGCTGACCAACCTGCGGGCGGACCGCGCGGACCAGCTCGGCGGATACCGGATCGGGGAGCTGGAACAGGCGTGTACCGAGCTCGGCGTCACCGACTACCGCTTCCTCGGGGGCGCCGGTCGTTGGCGGGACAGCGGCATGTTGGACAGCCCCGCGAACGACGACCCGCGCTGCTTCTGGCGGGCGAACATGGACGACGCGTCCGATGCGCTCGTACGGATCGTGCGGGAGGTCCGGCCGCAGGTGATCGTGACCTACGACGCGATCGGGGACTACGGTCATCCCGATCACATCAGGGCGCACGACGTCACCGTCCGGGCCTTCGCCGACGCGGCCGATCCGGACTTCGCTCCCGACGCGGGTCCGACCTGGCAGGTCTCGAAGTTGTACGAGACGGCGCTGTCCCACTCCGCGGTCGAGTCCGCGGTGGACCGCATCTGGCGGTCCGACCTGGCGAAGACGGTCCCCGAGGGGATCACGATGCCCTCGGACATGCTGCTGTCGGTTCCCGATACCAAGGTCACCACGACGATCGAGGCGCCGGGCTTCTTCGCCGCGAAGATCGCGGCAATGCGGGCCCACCGCAGCCAGATGACCGTGGACGGATTCTTCTTCGCTCTGGTCGACGGGAACGGCCGGTCGGCGAAGGCCACCGAGAACTTCGTGTTGGCCCGGGGGGCGGTGGGCCCGGGCTCGGGTTCCGGCGTGGAAACCGACCTGTTCGACGGAGTGGCGACGCGCTGATGCCGGAACGGACCGTGAACGGACCGCGGGGGGGAATCCTGATGTACACCGGGAACATCATGTACGCCAGGGTCGGGGACCGCCTCGTCGTGCGTAATTCGGCAACAGGTCGTACCGAGCGCCACGGTGTGATACTCAAGATTCGCGGCGAGAGCGGCCGAGCGCCGTTCATCGTCCGGTGGGACGACGGCCGCGAATCGTGGTACATCCCGGCCGCCTACGAATCGGTCGAGCTACGTCCCAGCCGCGACCGGCGGCCCGGCTGAGGACCCCTCGGGTGGAGGGGTGCCGCCTACTGATCATTGCCGGCGGGCGGCACCCGGCGTCACCTCCGGACCCTATTTCCCGGAGTAGAGCTGTTTATAGCGGGCGCCCGCCTGCCGGTTCAGGTAGAGACACGTGGCGCTGAGCGGTCGGTACAGGTTCGAACCGACGTTGTTCGGGTCGCAGTTGTTGAAGTAGTACTCGTAGGCCAGCCCCTTGCCGGCATGGGCCACGAACCAGTCGTACATCCACTGGATGTAATTGGCGTTGTCACCGCCACCGTTGTTGCCGCTGGTACTCACCACCCCCCATTCGCCGACGCCGAAGAGCTTGTTGTGCGCGCGGGCGAAGTTGAACCAGTAGTTCAGCCCACCGGGGGCGTTGGCCTGGGCGTCGAACTCGGCCTTTGTCCGGGACGGCGGCCAGTGGTCGTACGCGTCGAGGCCGACCCCGTCCACCCAGGCGTCGCCCGGATACATGTCCATCGGGTTGTGGCTCGGCGGGTTCTGCGAGTAGTGAGCGTTGAGGCACCAGCACAGGGTGGGGTCCGGCTCCGCGGTCGAGTTGATGGCGTCCGCGACGTGGCGCCAGCAGTTGACGTAGTCCTTGGGGTTGGTGGCGGACCATTCGTACCAGTCGCCGTTGCCCTCCCAGGCGATTCGCAGGTAGGAGTTCTGCCGGCCGTAGGCGTTCAGTACGCGTCCGAAGGTCTTCCAGTACTCGTCGTAGGCCCCGGTGGCGCAGGTCGCGTTGCTGGCACCGATGCGCTCCGGGAAGGGGGGGATGGAGATGATCAACCGGCCGGGCCAGTTGGCGAAGGTGCGCAGCAGATCCACCGGCTGGCTGACGTTCGCCCAGCTGTTCCGGGTGGTGTAAAGCAGGGTGAAGTCACAGGGCGCCCCGCGCCAGGTGCAGAACGCCTCCAGGTTCTGCTGGTTCATCACCGGATCGGGATAGGTTCCGGTCAGCCACCCTTTGCCCGAGCGGGGCCCGGCGTAGGACGGCGGGGCCGGCGGCGGGTTCGCTCCGGTGGTGACCTCCGCCCGGTCGAAACCGACGTTGTTGCCCTGCGAGGAGGTGTTGCGCTGCCCGGTATTCGTCAGGGTCAGGGTGTGCGTGCCGGCGGCGAGCTTGTCCGAGCTGTAGAACAGGGTGATGCTCGAGGTCGGCGCGTAGGTGTCGACGTTGACCGGCTGGCCGCCGTCCAGGCGGATCGTGCTGAATCCCCCGATCGGGCCCTTGGCGCCGTAGATGTTGACCTGCGTTCCGCTGAAACGGATCGTGGCGACCGCGCCGGCGGTCGCCGAGTAGTAGAAGCTGTTGTTCGGGGAGGTAATGCAGCCGGTGCACTTCGTCCACCCGGTCGAGTAAGAGACCTGGTTGGTGCCGGTGCCGATCGTCGTGTCCTCGATGGTGAGCGCCGTGGGCACCGGCGGTGTCGGCGGGGGCGGCGCCACCTCGTTGATCGCCTCGGCGCGGTCGAAGGCGACGTCGTAGCCCCGGGACGCGGCATTGCGCTGGTGCAGGTTGGTGATCTGCACTGTGTGGGTGCCCGCGGTGAGCGTGTTCGAGGTGAAGATCGAGCTCGCGACCGCGACCGTAGCGAAGGTGTCGACGAGCTCCGGGGTGCTGCCGTCGATGCTGATCGCGGCCTGGCCGCTCCACGGTCCCTTGACCCCGAAGATGGTCACCCGCGTGCCGATGAACTGGAACGCGGCGACGCTGCCGTAGGTCGACGAGTACCGGAAGCCGTCGTCGAGGGGCCCGGCTATGCACCCGGTGCACCGGGTCCACGTCCCCGTGTAGGAGACCTGGTTGAGCCCGGTGCCGATGGCGCTGTCCTCGATGATCGTCGGGGCCTGCGCGCGGGCAGGTCCGGTCAATGCCCCGGTCATCAGAGCCACGGTGAGGGTGAGCAGCAGCCCGCCGATCCGGTGGCGACGTGCTCGAGTCCGCGCGTGACGGCCGTTCGAATATCTCCTGGGCTGGGACGCTGTCCCGTCCCGTTTGTTCTCTGTGCGCATTCTCCAGTCCTGTCCTGGGTTGTGGAACGCGTGTCGAGCTTGTCGATGAAAGCTGACTCATCAACCAGGAAGGAAGCTAGATCAATGGTTCGCGGGCATGGTCGAACGTCGTTGTCCGGAGATTCGACGCGCACTTCTCCAGGGGTGGGCGAAGACTTGTGACGTCGTCCTTCCCGGCGGTTCGGGTGGAACGTGCACAGCCGGATTGCGCAGATTCTTCGCTCGCGGCGGCGCTGTCACCGGTTCTGGCGGTTCCTTGGGGTCGGCGCAGAAAAATCGTGATCCGTTCGGCCCGGTCGGTCAACGCCTGCGCGGGAATGCCGATACCTTTGTAGCCGAAGGTGCGACCTACCTCCGGTACGCCTGCGGTCAGAGCGCCTGCGGTCAGAGCAGGGTGCCGAAGACCTGCGTCCAGTAGCGACCATACTCGCCGCCGGTGGCCTGCCCGACGCCGATCTGGCGCAGCCGCGGGATGAGGATGTTCGCCCGGTGACCGGGGCTGTTCATCCATCCCGTCACCACCTCGTCCGCACTGCTCTGGCCGGCGGCGATGTTCTCGGCGACCTGGGCGTAGCGGTAGCCCAGAGCGCTCACCCGGTCGGACACCGTGCGTCCCTCCGGGCTGGTGTGCGCGAAGAAGCCACGGGTCGCCATGTCCACGCTGTGCGCCTCCGCGGCGGCGGCCAAGCGGTCGTCGACGGTCAGCGGCGCGAGACCCTCCCGGGCGCGCTCGGCATTGGTGAGCGTGACGACCCGCGCGAGCACGAGGGTCAGATCGCCCTCCCGGGTACCCCGACCCGTGGAATCGGGGTACCCGGGAGGGTCACGGCGTTGACCCTGGCCCTGGTGGCCCTGGTGGCCCTGGTGGCCCTGGTGGCCCTGGTGGCCCTGGTGGCCCTGGTGGCCCTGGTCGCCGTCGTCGATGTCGACTCCGAAGTCCCGGGCGAGACCGGCGAGGCCGTCTGCGTAACCCTGCCCCACCGCCCGGATCTTCCACGCGGGGCCGCGCCGGTAGATCTCCACCAGCGTGACCACGGTCTCGCGGGACAACGGCGGCGGTGCGAAGCGGGCGATGAGGGCATCATGATCATTATGGATGGTGACGGCGAGAGCTGGCAGCCGTCCGAAGGGCGTCGTACCGTCCTCGGGGCTGGCGGCGATCACGACACGTTCGGCGCCCAGGCGCAGCCGGCCCGGATCGACGGTCACCGCGCCGCCCGAGAGTGCCACGCCCGGCGCCCTGGGCTGGTTGTAGAACACGAAGTCGCTGTCCGCGGCGACCTTGCCGTTCGCGCCGGTGACGAGCGCACAGACGTCGAAGGGACCGGCGAGCCGGACCGAGACGGGGCCGGCAGGCAACGGCCCGTTCGCGCCAGGCACCAGGTCCCGCATCCGTTTCCACCCCTGTAGCCGTGGTCGTCCGCCATCGAGCGTTCGTCCGATGGTGCCATCCCGGACGTTTCGCGGTGTGCCCGCGTTCCGTCACCCCCGACCAATCCGTGGGGTTAGGTAGCTTTCGCGAGGTTCTGTGACTCTCATGCTATTCGGTGGCTCTCGTGGGGTTCGGTGGCTGTTGTGGCTGGTTTGATTGCCTTGCCGGTCTGTCCGGCCGTACCGTCACCTCGGTTGCCGTGATCATATGATCAATGGTCTGGCCTGCGGATTTTCCGGTGGGCTCACGCCGCTCATCGCGATCGAGGAGAGCCGGCGACCATTGGTGGGGGGCCACTGAGGGATGATCGAGGCACCGTTCCGCGGTGCCCGGAGCAGGGTGGACCGCCGTTGAATGACGTCATGGGCTACGCCCTGCTCAGTCTGGGCACGGGCGCGCTCTACGCCCTCGTGGCCTCGGGTGTGGTGGTCATCGCCCGCGGGGCCGGCGTGCTCAACCTGGCCCAGGGCGCGCTGCTGGCCTGGGCGGCCTATGCCTTCCATGGGCTGCACGCCGGGTGGGGGCTGCCGCTCGGCCTCGCGGCGCCGCTGGCCGTGCTGTCGACGACCGTCATCGGGGTCGTGTTCCACCTGCTGGTGATGCGGCCACTGCGTGAGGCGACCTCGCTGCTGCGGCTGATGGCGACGCTCGGCCTGCTGATCATCTTGCAGTCGTTGCTGACGCTGATGTTCGCCGGTGCCGTGCGTACCTCCCCGACGGTGCTGCCGACCGGCAGGATAACGCTGTTCGACGAGCCCGTCGGCGTGTCCGTGTTCGTCCGGCTGGCCGTGGTCGCCGTGCTGGTCGCGGGGCTCTGGGCGGTGTTCCGGTTCACCACGGTGGGCCTCGCCGCGACGGTGGCGGCGGAGAACCTCCGGGCCGCCGCGACCTTCGGCTGGTCGGCGGACACCGTCGCCGCCGCGGCCTGGGGCGCAGGCAGCGCGCTGGCCGGTCTCGGCGGGGTCCTGCTCGCGCCGCTGCAGAACCCGTTGTCCTCGGCGAACCTGCTCCTGCTCATCGTCCCGGCGCTGGCGGTCGCGCTGGTCGCGCGGTTCCGCTCCTTCCCGATGGTGCTGGCGGGCGGGCTCGCCCTCGGGGTCGTCGAGGTGGAGACCCAGTTCCAGCTGGTCGCCGAGCACCCCTGGTGGCGCGGGGTCGACCGGGCTGTGCCGCTGGCGGTCATCGTCTTCTACCTCGCGATCCGCGGGCAGGGAATACCCGAACGCGGCCACCTCGCCGAACGTCAGCCTGCCCTCGGTAGCGGCCGGGTGCATCCGCGCGCCCTCGCGGTCACCGTGGCGGCCACCCTGGCGGCGATCTGGTGGCTGCTGCCGGTTGACTGGGTCGACGCGATCGACGCGAACGCCCTGTGGGCGCTGGTCATCCTGTCCGTCGTCGTGCTCGTCGGGTTCACCGGGCAGTTGTCCCTGGCGCAGCTCGCCTTTTCCGGCATCGCGGCGTTGATCGCCGGACGGCTCGTCGCGACCCGCGGCTGGCCCTTGGAGGCGGCCATGCTCGTCGGGGTCGCCGGCACGGCCGCGGTCGGACTGTTGTTCGCCCTGCCGGCGCTGCGGACCCGGGGCCTGCAGCTCGCGGTGGTGACCCTGGGCCTGGGCACCGCCGTCGACGCTCTGCTGTTCCAGCGCGGCTACCACTCCCCGGCACCGAGGAGCGCGGACTCCATCGGGTCGCTGTTCGGCGATCTGGCTTCCCCGGAGGGCACGGTCGTCGGCCGTCAGACATTCCTCGGCATCGGGTTGGACAAGGTTGCCAACCCCCGCGGGTTCGCGACCGTCTCCGTCCTCGCCTTCGTCCTCGTCGCGCTGGCCGTCGCCAACCTGCGGCGCGGGCGCGCGGGCCGGCGGCTGATCGCGGTGCGGACCAACGAGCGGGCCGCCGCCGCGCTCGGCATCAGCGTGGTCGGCGCGAAGCTCTACGCCTTCGCGCTGTCGGCGGCCATCGCCGGATTCGGCGGGGTGCTCTATGCGTTCTACGTCTACGGGGAGCGCGGGAACATCGACTATGGCGGTGGCGCCTTCGCGCCGTTCTCGTCGATCATGCTTATCGCCTACGCGGTGCTCGGCGGGGTCGGCTGGGTCAGCGGGGCGTTCGCCGGGGCGACGATGGCCGCCGGGGCGCTCGCGACCCGGCTCGGCGGCTGGGTCGGCGACCTGCTCGCCCGGCTCGGCGTGCTGCTGCGGGTCGTCGTGGCGGCCCTCGCCGGGCTGCTCGGCCTCGCCGCCGGTGCCTCGCTCGTCAGCGCGCCGCGCCCGCGCCGCCGGCTCGGCGCCGCCGCCCGGTACGCCCCCTGGGCCGTTGCCGCCGTCGCAGCCCTGGTCGCAGCGGTCTTCGGCGGCTGGGTGCGGGACTGGCTGGCCGAGCTCGACCGCTACGTGCCGCTGATCGGCGGGATCGTCCTCGTCGTCGTGCTGTCCCGGTCGGGTGGGGGCATGGCGCCGGAGAACGCCCGCACCGCCAGGCTGCTCCACGACCGGGTCCCCGCGGCGGCCGCCCGCCGCCGCTGCGATGCCGCCCGCCTGGCCCGCCTGCTCGGCGCGCCGCCCGCCGTGCCGGCCGCATCCGTCGCCGTGCCCGCCGTGCCCGCCGTGCCCGCCGTCCTGTCGGTCTGGGGTCTGACGGTCCGGTTCGGCGCGGTCACCGCGGTGCGCTCGGTCGACCTGCGGGTGGAACCCGGTCAGATTGTCGGGATGATCGGCCCGAACGGCGCGGGCAAGACGACGGTCATCGACGCGATCACCGGTTACACCCCGTCCTCGGTCACGTCGGTCACGTCGATGACGTTGGGCGGCGTCCGGCTGGACCGTCTGCCGGCGCACCGGCGGGCCCGCGCCGGCATCAGCCGGTCGTTCCAGAACCTGGAGCTGTTCGACGATCTGACGGTCATCGAGAACATCCAGGCGGCCAGCGACCGCCGGGACACCCGCGCCTATCTCACCGACCTGCTGTTCCCCCGGGGACGTCCGCTTGAGCCGGCCGCGGTCGCCGCGGTCGACGCCTTCGGGCTGCGCGACGATCTCCTGCGCACCGTGGCGGAGCTTCCCTACGGTCGTCGTCGGCTGCTGGCCATCGCCCGGGCCGTCGCGGCGCGCCCCGCCGTGCTGCTGCTCGACGAGCCGTGCGCCGGGCTGGACGAATCGGAGAGCGCGGAGGTCGCGGGCCTGCTGCGTCGGCTCGCCGACGACTGGGGGCTGGGCATCCTGCTCAACGAACACGACATGGACGTGGTTATGGGGGTCTGCGACCGGGTGGTCGTGCTGGACGCCGGGGAGCGCATCGCCGAGGGGACGCCGGAGCGGGTGCGCGACGACCCCCGGGTGCGGGTCGCCTGCCTGGGGGAGGCGGCGGTCCCGGCCCGGCCGGCCGTCTCCTGGACCCGGCGGGCCGTCTCCTGGACCCGGCCGGCCGGCCCGTCCGCGGGCGGGACCGGGGATCGCGTCGCCGATAGGACGGACCCGGCCCGGTTCGCGGCCGGCCCCGCGGTGCTGGCGGCGCGGGGCCTGTCCGCCGGCTACGGCAACGGCCCGGTGGTCCGCGACCTCAACCTGGAGGTTCACGCCGGCGAGGTCGTGACCCTGCTCGGCCCGAACGGTGCCGGCAAGACGACGACACTGCTGGCGCTGGCCGGCGCGATCCCGTCGGCGGGAGGCGAGGTCCTGCTCGCCGGGGCCGTGACGACCGCCGCGCTGCACGAACGGTGCCGACGTGGCCTGAGCCTGGTTCCCGAGGAACGCTCGGTCATCATGGACCTCACCGTCCGGGAAAATCTCCGGGTCGGTCGATGCGACCCGGACCTCGCCCTCGCGGTCTTCCCCGAGCTTGCCGAGCACCTCGATCGGCGGGCGGGGCTGCTCTCCGGGGGGCAGCAGCAGATGGTGACCCTCGCGCGCGCCTTGGCGCGCCGGCCCACGGTTCTGCTCGCCGACGAGCTCTCGCTGGGCCTCGCGCCGCGCGTCGTGGACCGTCTGCTGGCGGCGGTGCGCGCCGCCGCGGACGATGGGCTCGCCGTGATCCTCGTCGAGCAGCACGTCCGCAGCGCCCTGTCGATCGCCGATCGGGTGCACGTCCTGCGGCACGGGGCCCTCGCCTGGTCGGGCACTGCCGCCCAGGCCCGTGCCGACCGGGAGATCCTGCTCGGCGCCTATCTGTCACCCGGACGGCCGGCGGACTCCGGCGATGGTGCCCCAGCTGGCGATGGTGCCCCAGCCGGCGATGGCGCCCTCAGCGGCCCGCGTGCCTGACCCGGGTCAGCGCGTGCCTCAGAGTCAGGAGGCGGCCCGGCGCAGGATGTCCAGGCCGGAGTAGGTCTCCGGGCCGAGTGGCACGAAGCTCTTCGACGCGCTGTCCCAGCGGGCTCCCCGCAGCGTGGTGTTGAAGATCCGTTCCGCCCCGGGGATCGGCGTCGTCGCCGTGAGGTTCAGCCGCGGGACGATGCCGCCCAGGTCCAGGTCGGTGGTCCGGTTGAGCTGGTCGAGCAGGGTGCGGGCGGTGAGCGGGCCGGACACCTTGTTGCCCACCTTCTCGGCGATCTGCACGGACAGCCACGCGCCGGTGGTGGTCGTCGTGGTGCGTAGCGCGGGGGCCGCGTCCGCGTCCCCGCCGGCCTGCTCGGCGTCCAGTTCGGAGATCATCCGGGCGACCTCGGGGAACTGGCCGGCCTGGCTCAGCTCGGGGAACGCGGTCGCGACCACGAGGTTGTCCGCGGCCGGACCGAGCGTCGACAGGTACTTCGGCGAGAGGGTTCCGGCCGCGTGGCAGGTCCGGACCCGCTGGCCGGCCTGGGAGATCACCGCGTAGGCGGCCTGGTCGAACACGACGAGCACGGCTCCGTCGGCACCGGACCGGGTGAGCTGGGAGATCGCCGGGGTGAAGTCGCTCGTCGTGATCGGAATACGGATCTTCGGATTGATCGGACGGTTCACCGCCTTCGCGCCGCCCTCGGCCATGATGATGAGCCGGTCGCTGGCGCTGAGGTCGTAGCCGACCAGCCCGAGGCGGGTGGCTCCCGCCTTGGCGAGCAACGACGGGCAGACCGCGGGGTAGAGGGTCAGCGGGCTGATGACGTAGCTGATCGGGGAGCTGAGCTCGGATCCGTCGGCCGAGATCCCGGCCGAACCGATGGACGGGATCCCCGCGTTCTCCAGGATGGGCATGATCCCGCCCGAGCCGCTGACCTCGCCGACGACCGCGAGCACGTGCTGATCCACCGCCTGCTGGGCGCACTTCCTGGCCATGGCGGCGTCGTTCTTCTCGTTGCAGTGCACGAGCTCGACCCGGTGGCCGGCGATCCCACCCCGGGCGTTGACCCCGCGCACGGCGGCCCGGGCGGCGGCCACCATCTCCGGGTAGTTCGTTCCGGACGTGCCCACCGGGGCGATGATCATCAGTTTGACCGTTGATCCGGCCGAGGACGTGCCGGTGGCTTCGCCGTCCGAGTCGCCACCGCACGCGGCGAGCGTTCCCGCCAGCACAGCGCCCAGAACCGCCGCGGCGAGCCACCGGAGCCCGTACCGTCGTCCCACCGTGCCGCCTCCTCGTCGAGCGTGCCTCGTCCGCGTTCCGTGTTCCGGTCCCCTGCCAGGCCCCGCTGTCCCCTGCCAGGCCCCGCCACGGTAGACCTGCCTGCTCAGGACGGATACGCCCGGGTTGGCTGGGACCCGCGGGGGCCTCGGCGTGGGATCGTGCCCCGGCGTCAGGTCACCTCAGAGCACCTCAGGTCACCTCAGAGCACCTGGGACCAGGCGTAGGTGAACCCCATGATCTGGTCGGCGAGGGTGTCCAGGCGGGCCGCGACGGTCCGGTCGAGCACTCGCCCGTGCGGGTCGAAGAGCGGCACCGCAGTGTTCAGGGTGACGCCCAGCGGGGTCGGCCAGCCGCGCAGGGCGTGCACCGTCGAGCGCAGGGCCGTCAGCGCCGTCCCGGCCGCCTGCGTGCCCCGGGCGCCGACGATCAGTGCGACCGCCCGGCCGTCCAGGTATGGCCGGGGCGCGCCGCGCAGGTCCTCCAGATAGTCCAGGGCGTTCTTGACCTGGCCCGATATCCCGCCGTGGTAACCGGGAGTCGCGATCACGAGGCCGTCGGCCCGTTCGACGGCGGCGAGGAGGCGCAGCGCGGCGGCGGGACGTTCCTGGCGTTCCGGCGCGTACATCGGCAGGTCCAGGTCCGCCGCACCGAGCAGCACCGTCTCCGCGCCGGCCTGCCCCATCATCGCCAGCACCGTCGCCAGGGCCTGGTGGGTGGTGGAGTTCGCCCGGCTGCTGCCACCGATGCCGACGATTAACGGGCGGCGGCGACGGGCCCGCACCGGACCGGGACCGTCCGGCGGCATGTCGGGCGAACGGTGCGCCGAGACCCGGCTGGGCAGCCCGGAGACGGGATCCGTACCGACCGTCTGGCTGCCCGTCTGGCTGCGCCCGCTCCTCGGCTCGCCGTTGCTGGCACCCGGTTGGAACATGCCGAATGTGTCTCCCACTACCCCTCCTCGTCCCGGATCCGGCGTCCCGGTCCGGCGTCCCGGTCCGGCGATGGACCGCCACCCGCGTGCCGTCGCGTCTGTCCTATCGCGGATGTCCTAGCCGATGTCCTATCGGACGGGCTGACCACACCGATCGAGGGGGTCGCGGGTCCGGCGCAGCGCGGCCGGCAGCGCGCGAGCGCCCGGCCCCAGCTCGGCGATCCGGTCGTGCGGATTCGAGATGCGGCAGCTTCGCAGCGACAGGCAGCCGCAGCCGATACACAAGTCGAGTTTGTCACGCAGAGCGACCAGGGCCGCGATCTCGTCGTCCAGCCGGCCGCGCCACCGCCGCGAGATCGCGGACCAGTCCGCCTTGGTCGGCGTGCGCGACTCGGGCAGCGTCGACAGGGTCTCCCGCACCTCGTCGAGACTGAGCCCGACCGCGGTGGCGGCGCGGATGAACGCCAGCCGCCGCAGGACATGGCGCTCGTACCGGCGCTGCCCACCCGAGGTCCGGGTGGCGGTGAGCAGGCCCTGCTGTTCGTAGAAGCGCAGCGCCGACGCGGCGAAGCCACTTCGCTGCGAGAGCTCACCCACGGTCATCAGATCGGTAGGAAGCATGCCCGCAGACTATGGTGTTGAAGTTGAACTCAACATGAGGTTCCCGGAACCCGGCGGCGCCGCGACGGGCTGGCCGTCATGCCCGGTCACGTCCCGTCATGCTTCGCCACGCCTCGTTACGTCTCGCCGCCCCTCGCTGCCCCGCGTCGCCCCTCGTCACGCTCCGGCTCCGTGGTAACGGGGATCACCCCCGGCCGTCCCGGCAGCGCGTTTGCCGCGGTCGCCGCCCATGGCAGGCTTCGTCGCGATGGACGACATCACGCATCGGCGGTTCAACCCGCTCACCGGCCGTTGGGTTCTGGTCTCGCCGGGGCGGACGCGGCGACCGTGGCACGGCGGTCAGGAACCACCGCCGGTGCCGGCCGCAGTCGCCCATGATCCTCTATGCGACCTCTGCCCGGGCAACCTCCGGGCCGGCGGTGAACGCAACCCCTCCTACTCCGGTACCTACGTGTTCACCAACGACTTCCCGGCGCTGCGTCCCGACCCGGTCCGGCCCGCCGGCCCGCCTGTCGCCCCGCCCGTCGACTTGCCCGCCGACTTGCCCGCCGACCCGGCTCCGGTGTGGCCGGCGGGTCCCGGATCGGGCCTGCTGCGCAGCGAACCGGCCCGGGGGACGTGCCGGGTCGTGTGCTTCGGCCCTCGTCATGATCGCGGGCTCGTCGACATGACTCCGGCCGAGGTCCGGGCGGTCGTGGACACCTGGGCGGCGCAAGAGGAGGAACTCTCCCGCACCTGGCGCTGGGTGCAGGTCTTCGAGAACCGCGGCACCGCGATGGGCGCGTCGAACCCGCATCCCCACGGTCAGATCTGGGCCTGCGACGCGTTGCCCGACGAGCCGGCCGCCGAGGATGCGCGGCAGCGGGAGCACTTCGCCCGGTCTGGCAGCTCCCTGCTGATGGACTACGCCGAGATCGAGACGGCGGCGGGGGAGCGGGTGATCCTGGCGGAGGAGCACTGGCTCGTCGTCGTGCCGTTCTGGGCGCTGTGGCCGTTCGAGACCCTGCTCCTGCCCCGGCATCCGGTCGACCGCCTCGCCGCGCTCTCCGACGACCAGCGGGACGGGCTGTCCCGCCTGCTCGGCCGCCTCCTCACCGGCTACGACGCCCTGTTCGACCATCCCTTCCCGTTCTCGATGGGCTGGCACGGAGCGCCCGGGCCGCATCCCGCGACCGGACCCCGGCCGGGACCGGGGCTGGAGCCGGGACCAGGGCTGGAGCCGGGACCAGGGCTGGAGCCGGTGCCGGGGCCGGACCTTGATCCCGGCCGGGGACCCGGCGATCCGCCCGCGGCGTTCTGGCAGCTGCACGCCCACTTCTATCCGCCGTTGCTGCGCTCCCCGACCATTCGCAAGCATCAGGTCGGCTACGAAATGCTCGCCGACGTGCAGCGTGACCTCACTCCGGAGGCCGCCGCGGACCGGCTACGCGCCGTCATGGCTCCCGTCGCGGCGGACCGGGCCTGAGCCGAGCCCGCGCGGCCGTGGTCATCCCGCGTGCCGCAGGGCCCACGACTCCCCGACACTGGCGTCATGAGAGCCGCCGAGTATCCGGCCGCCGAGTATCCGGCCACTGAGCATCCGGCCACTGAGCATCCGGCCACTGAGCGTGCGGTGCGCGCGTTCGTCGAGACCTACGGAGAGCGGCCCACCCACCTCGTCCGCGCGCCCGCCCGGGTGAACCTCATCGGCGAGCACACCGACTACAACGACGGTTTCTGCCTTCCGGTGGCCATCGACCGGGAGCTGTGCATCGCCCTGCGCCGTAACGAGGCGCCCGAGCTCCGGCTGGTGTCCGAGCAGGACGTGGTGCCCGCCGTGATCCCGCTGCCGCCGCCGGGCCTCGACACGCCGGTGTCCGCCCGGGCACCCGGATGGGTTCGGTATGTCGAGGGCGTCGCGGTGATGCTGGCCGCCGGATCGGGGAGCTCCCGTGCCGCCGCCGGGTCGAGCTTCCCCGCCGGAGGGGGCTTGGTGCCCTGGCGTGGCACGCTGGCCAGCGACATCCCCGTCGGCGCGGGACTGTCCTCCTCGGCCGCGCTGGAGCTGGCCGTCGCCCTGGCCGGTGCGCATCTCGCCGGGTTGACGCCCGCGCCGACGGAGCTCGCGCTGCTCGCCCAGCGGGCGGAGAACCTCTGGGTGGGGGCGGCGACGGGCCTGCTCGACCAGCTCGCCTGCGCCGCGGGCGTGGCCGGCCACGCGCTGCGGATCGACTGCCGCACGCTGACGACCGAGCCGGTGCCGCTGCCGGGCGGGCTGGCCGTGGTGGTCATCGACACCGGCTCGCGCCGACAGGTGGTGACCAGCGAGTACGCCACCCGACGGGCGGAGTGTGAGCGGGCGGCGCGGGCGCTGGGCGTCGCCGCGTTGCGGGACCTCACGCCCCGGTCGATGGACGAGGCGGTGGCCCGGCTCGACGGGGCGGCTCGGTCGGGCGGGGCGGGCGGCGTGACCGGGCCGGACCCGGCCACGCCGGACCCGGTCGCGGTGGACCCGGTCGCGCTGCGCCGGGCCCGGTTCGTCGTCGCCGAGAACGCCCGGGTCGACGCCGTCGCCGTGGCACTGCGCGCGGGCGACGCCCCAACGGCCGGGCGGCTGTTGCTGGCGGGGCATCGCGGGATCCGGGAGGACTTCGAGGTGTCGGGTCCGGAGCTCGACGCGGCGGTCCAGGCGGCTTCGGCGGCTCCGGGGTGCTTCGGCGCCCGGATGACCGGCGGTGGTTTCGCGGGCTGTGCGGTGGCCCTCGTCGACAGGTCCCGGCTGACCGCCTTCACCGAGGCGTTCGAACCGGCGTACACCGCGCTGTCCGGCCGGCGGGCCGTGCTGCATGTCTGCTCGGCGGTCGCCGGCACGTCCGTCCTGGACCTCGGGTAGCGACCGGGGGCGGAAGTCGGCGGCCCATGGTGGGGGCGAGCTCCGCGGCCAGATCGGCGAGGGGCGCACGGAAGGTCATGGTCAGGGCGGGATGGGAACAGCAGGCCGCACGGCCCAGGCCCGCGTCACAGCTGGTCGCACTCGTGCGGCCCTTCTCATGTCCCGCGGGCCACTCGTCCCGTCCGATCCTCAAGTCCCACCCGATCCTCAGGCCGTTGACAGCGTCCACGTCTGCCGCATCCCGGATTTTGTCGAGTCGGAGTGGCTCGGCGTCGCGATGGGCAGCCGGAGCTCGATACTCTAGGCCGTCGATCATGGCTCTGGCCTGGGCTGTTGCACTACCGCAGGACCGCTGCAAAAGTAGCCCCTGGACCATCGTAGATCATGGCGTTGACCTGCAGCTTTACCAGCGGGTCGCTGATCATCCCTGGAGGGATCGCAACGCCCGCGGGGTGTACCAGCCCGGAAGGGGGCGGTGGTCGCTGATCATCCCTGGAGGGATCGTGGGGGGCACGGCGGGCCGGTGATGGTGGGATCATGACGGTGAGCCTCAGGGACGGGAGAAGACTGTGATGTCCGAGGAAACCGCCGATCCGTCAGGTGAGCCCGCGGCCGAGCGTGAACCGGGGGCGCGGTCGCCAGCCGGTCGGGAACCGTCCGGGCAGCCGGCGCCCGATGCCGAGCCGGGGCCGGACGCCGACGCGGGGGCGGATGAGGCTGGGGCGACGTTTGCGGGCAGGTTCGACCTCCGTCCGGTCGACTGGGACGGCTCGTTCTCCCGAGTGTGGAACGCGCGGCATGGCCAGGAGTTGACGAATGAGCTTGCCGCCGAACAGGAGCGGCGGGAGAACCGGAAGTGGTTCGAGCGGTATAGACAGGAGCTGCTGGACCAGATGGATGCGGAGTCTGCCCGGGAAGAGGCGCGGCGCCGGGAGGAGGACCGCGAGCGGGCGGCGGAGGGCGGGCGGCCGGCGCGGGGGGCGGCGGACGAGGCGCTGCTCCGCAAGCTGGAGCTGCTCGATCGATTTCCGCCCGTCGACCCCGGTGACCCCGGTGACCCCGACGAGCCGGCCGGGCCGGCCGACCAGCGGTGACCCGGCGTGCCGGCGTCAGTCAGGGGTCGCGGTGGCGGAACCTCGGCTCCACCGGGATCGACCGTTCGAGGGGCGGCTGATCGTGGCGGACCTCGCCGACAGTGTCGGCGAGGGTGCGGCGGGCCCGGGTGCTGTCCGGATGGAACGGGCCGTGCTCGCGCAGCGCGTCGGTGAGCGCGGCGCGGTAGAGGGGGACGGCGTCGGCGGGCCGGCCGGCCTGGCGGTAGGTGTCGGCGAGGGCGCCCCGGGTGGCGCGGGTGTCGGGGTGGCCGGGGCCGAGGAGCCGCTCGCGGACGGCGAGGACACGTTCGTCCAGGTCGACGGCCTGCGGAAGCCGGCCGGTGGTCCGGTAGACCTCGGCGAGCCCGTCGGCGGTGCGCAGGGTGCGCGCGTCGCCGACGCCGTGCGCCCGGCTCCGGTCGGCGAGCAGCCGTTCGAGCAGCGGCACGGCCGCCTCAAGCTGGCCGGTGCGCCGGTAGGTCGTCGCGAGGGCGTTCCGGGCGTCGACGGTGTGGGGGTGCGCGCGGCCGAGGACGTGCTCGTGGCGGTCGAGGGCGCGTTCGAGGTGGGGGACGGCGTCGCCGGGCCGGCCCAGCCTGAGGTGGGCGGTGGCGAGGCTCTCGCGGGTCTCGGTGGTGTCGGGGTGGTCGGGGCCGAGGGCGCGTTCCCGGCCGGTCAGCGCGCGGCCGAACTCGCGTGCGGCGTCATCGAGCCGTCCGGCGTACAGGTGGGCGCGGGCGAGTCCGTCGACCGTTTCGAGGGTGTCGGGGTGGTCGGGGCCGAGGGCGCGCTCGCGGCCGGTCAGCGCGCGGCCGAACTCGCGCGTGGCGTCATCGAGCCGTCCGGCCTGATGATGGGTGACGGCGAGTTGGTGGCGGGTGCCGAGGGTGGCGGGATGCTCGGGGCCGAGGATGCGTTCCCGGGCGGCGAGGGTCTGCTCGAACAGCGGCACGGCGTCGCCCACCGCGCCGATCCGGCGGTAGGCGACGGCGAGTTGGTGGCGGGTGCCGAGGGTGGCGGGATGCTCCGGGCCGAGGATCCGCCGCCGGTCGGCGAGGGTGTCCCGCAGCAGCCGGGCCGCCTCGTCGCCGCGGCCGGCGGCGTCGTAGGCGCGGCCGAGGCTGTGCCGGCCTTCCAGGGTGTCGGGGTGCTCGGGGCCGAGGATGCGTTCCCGGGCGGCGAGGGTGCGCTGGAACATCTCGACCGCGCGGTCGGTCTGGCCGACCTTCTGGAATAGCTGGGCTAGGGTGTCCCGACTGACCAGGGTGTCGGGGTGTTCGGGGCCGAGGATGCGTTCGCGGTCGGCGACGGTGCGCTCGGCCAGGCGGCCGGCGGCGTCGATCCGTCCGGCGCCGAGGGCGACCCGCGCGAGGGTCTCCCGGCAGGCCAGGGTGTCGACGTGCGCCGGGCCGTCGAGCCGCTCGCGGGCGGCCAGGGCGCGGGCCGCGAGGGGGAGGGCCTGGTCGGCTCGGCCCTGCTCGAGCAGGTAGGCCGCCGAGCGTTCCGCCAGCCAGGCGGCCTCCGGACCGTCGGCCTCCGGACGCTCGGCGGTGGCGTCGAGCACGGCGAGCGTATGCGGGAGCAGCTCCCGCCAGGCGGGCCAGGCTTCCGGGTTGGCCGTGACGGCGTCGGGCAGCGACGCGCGCAGCATCCGGGCCATGGTCGCGACGATCTCGTCGGCCTGGTCGGGGCCGGTGTGGGTGTGCACGGCGGCCCGCACCAGCCGGTGCATCGTCACGGTGTCCGCGTCGCGGTGGGCCAGGCCGTACCGCTCCAGGGCGCCGACGGTGTCGGCGAGGGCGAGCGGGTCGCCGGCCGCCGCCCGCAGCCCGGCATCGGGGATCACGTCCGGCTCGGCGGTGAACAGCCGGATCGGGATCGGTTCGTTGTCGCCGTGCGCGACGATCCGCAGCAGGTGGCCGGCGGCCGGTGCCTCGGCGTCGAGCCGGCGGATCGGCTCGTCCCAGAGGGTGGCGGCGGTGGCCCCGGGCCGCCCGCTCACCTCCCCCTGCGCCAGGAGGACCTCCGGCCGGTCGATTAACACCTGAAGGTAGGTCTCGGCGGGGGTGCGGCCGGTACTGATGCGGTGGGCGGCCTGGTCGAGGGCGAGCGGGTGGTCCCCGAGCCGCTCGGCGATCCGGTCGGCGACCGTCCGTTCGACGGCGGGCAGCCGGCCGGCGAGCAGGGTGACGGACTCGGCCCGGTCCATCGGCCCGACCGGCACGACCGGGCCGAGATGGTCCCAGCCGGGGTTGCGGGAGGTCAGTAGCAGCCGGCCGGGTTCGGTGGGCCGCAGCCAGTCCGGCAGCGTGTCGGCGTCGGCCGCGTCGTCGAGCACGATCAGCCAGCGGCCGTCGGCCCGGCCGAGGTTCGCGATCACGGCGGCCGGTTCCGCGTGGCCGGGCAGGCCCACCGCCGGGGCGAGCTCGCGCACCCGCTCGCCGATCAGCTCGGGGCGTTCCGCCGGCACCCACCACACGGCGTCGAGATCCGCCCGGTGCTGGCGGGCGTACTCGGTGACCAGGCTGGTCTTCCCGATCCCCGCGATTCCCGTCACGGTGACCAGCGGCGAGCGGGACAGCGCCTCGTCGAGCCGGGCGAGCGCGGCCGTCCGGCCGACGAACCGGGCCGGCTGGTCCGGCACGTTCCACACCGCCGGCAGCTCCGGCGGGAAGATCCCCCGCCGGCCGGGGAAGCCCGGCGGCTGTTCCGGCTGTGGCCGGTCGCCGCGCAGGGCCGCGAGCAGGCTGGCCCGGACGGCGATCTCGCTGCGGTCGAACAGGTCGACCGGGACGAGTTGGCCCAGCAGACCGGGCAGCGGCCGGTCCGCCACCCTGGTCACCAGCAGCCGGCGTTCGCCTCCGGTCGGGTCGGCCGACCACGCCGCCGCCCATTCGGCGACCGCGGGCGAGGAGCGCAGGTAGCCGTCGGAGACCACCGCGATCGTGTGCCGGGCCTGGCTCACCGCCCGGTCCAGCCACCCCACCCGATGCGTCCCCGCCGGCGCCCAGGACTCAAGCAGGACCTGGTAGCCGGCATCCTCCAACGTCCCGGCGATCCATTCGGCCCAGGCCCGCCCGTCGTCCGCGTACGACACGAAACAGTCGGGAGCGCCGTGCCCATCGCCCCCGCCGGTCACCGTCCCAGCATGGCATAGTCACCGAAACGGATTAACCGAGGATGGCGTCGATCGCCCGGTAGACGCGTTCCTCGGAAACCGGGTACGGGGTGCGCAGGCTCTGCGCGAACAGGCTCACCCGCAGCTCCTCGATCATCCAGCGGAGGCGCCGGATCTCGGGCGCCGGCTCCCGGCCGGCGGGGACGGTGGCGAGCAGCTCCCGATAGGCGTCCTGGACGCGCCCGACGGTCGCGGTGTTGAGCCTGTCCCGCCCGGGATCGCGGGGCAGCCGCTCCAGTCGCCGTTCCAGCGCGGTCAGGTAGCGGACGAGGTCCGCCAGCCGGTCGGCCCCGGTGTCGGTGACGAATCCCCGGTAGATCAACGAGGTGAGCTGGTCGCGCGCGTCGGCCACCGACGCCGCCACCGCCGGGGCACGCAGCTCGCGCAGCGCCAGATCGACCGCGTGGGCGAGGCCGAGCACCTGCTGAACCTCGCGGACCACCTCGAAGGCGGCCTCGGGCAGTCCCGCGCGTACCGCGGCGAGCAGCGCGGTGAAGCCCGCTTCGTCCCAGGCGGGCCCGCCGGCCGCGGCGATCAACCGGTCGGCGGCGGCCCGCACGCAGTCGTCCAGCAGGTCGGCGGCGTCGCGGTGCGGGTTGTGGCTCAGGGCCAGCTTCGCGGCGTTCGACAGCCGGGCGTTGAGGCCGCGCACCGGGGCGGGGACGCCCAGCAGCACCAGGCGCCGGGTGCCGGCCCACATCAGCTGGCGCTGTTCGGCCTCGGTGTCGGCGGCCCGCACCGCGACCGAACCGCCCTCGTCGACCAGCGCCGGGAACGCCTTCACCACGTGGCCGCCCGCCACGTTGCCGCCACGGCGCAGCTCGACGACCTTCGGCAGGGTGCCGAGGTCCCCCCACGCCCGCAGGCCGGCCCGCTCGAGGCCGTCCGCCGCGGCGGCGACGGCCTCCCGGGTCCTCGGGCGCAGCCGCTCCTTGATGGCGTCGAGGTCCTTGCCCTCGGCCAGCACCCGCCCGCCGGCGTCCTCCACCCGGAAGGTGAACCGCAGGTGATCCGGCACACCCGCCAGCGACCAGGAATCGCGCGGGATCTCCGGCCCGCCCATCCGGCGCAGCTCGTGTTCCACCGCGGTGAGCAGGGGCGCCTGGCGTGGCGTGATGTTCGCCAGGACCGCCTTGGCGTAGTTCGGCGCCGGGACGAAGCTGCGCCGCACCGCCTTCGGCAGCGCCCGGATGAGGGCGGTGACGAGCTCCTCGCGCAGCCCCGGCACCTGCCATTCAAAGCCCTCGGCGCCGACCTGGTTCAGCACGGCCAGCGGGATGTGCACGGTGACCCCGTCGGCCGCCGAGCCCGGTTCGAACTGGTAGCTCAGCGGCAGCGCGAGGTCGCCCGCCTGCCAGACGTCGGGGTAGTCGGCCTCGGTGATTCCCGTGGCGTCCGCGGTGACGAGCATCGAGCGCGGGAAGTCGAGCAGGTCCGGGGTCGTCCGGCGCGCCTTGCGCCACCAGGCGTCGAAGTGCCGGGCGGACACGATGTCCGCGGGGATGCGCTCGTCGTAGAAATGGAACAGCGTCTCGTCGTCGACGACGATGTCGCGCCGCCGGGCCCGGTGCTCCAGCTCCTCGACGTCGGCGAGCAGCTCCCGGTTGGCGTGGAAGAAAGTGTGGCGGGTCTGCCAGTCACCCTCGACCAGCGCGTGCCGGAGAAACAGCTCCCGGCACAGGACCGGGTCGATCCGGCTGTACTGGACCGGCCGGGAGGCGACGATCGTCACCCCGTACAGGGTCACCTTCTCGTCGGCGAGCACCGCGCCCTGCCGGCGCGACCAGCGCGGTTCGCTGTACGTGCGATGCACCAGGTGGGCGGCGAGCGGCTCGATCCAGTCCGGGTCGATCCGCGCGGCGGTGCGGCCCCACAGCCGGGAGGTCTCCACCAGCTCGGCGGCCATCACCCAGGCGGGTGGTCCGGACGGCCGCTTCGGCGCGTCCTCGCCCGCCGGGTCCCCCGGGTCCGCCAGCGCGGCTGCCGGGTTCGCCGACGTGGCTGTCGGCCCGGTGCGCTCGGCACGGTTCGACCGCCGGGCCAGGACGGAGCCCGGCCAGAGCGCGAAGCGGCCGCCGCGGGCGCCGGCGTACTCCCGGCGCTCCGGGTCGTAACGACCGATGTGCGACAGCAGCCCGGTCAGCAGGGCCCGGTGCACGGTTCGTGGATCGGTTCGTGGATCGGCCGCGCCGGAGCTGTCGTCCCGGGGGGTGAGCCCCAGGCCGCGGACCACCGCGGCGAGCTGGCCGTGCACGTCCTGCCATTCCCGGATGCGCAGGTAGTTGAGGAACTCCGTGCGGCACATCCGCCGGAACTGGTTGGCCGACAGCTCGCCGCGGGCGTCGCGCAGGTAGTTCCACAGGTTCAGGTAGGCCAGGAAGTCCGAGGTCGGGTCCGCGAACCGGGCGTGGCGGGCGTCGGCCGCCTGCTGGTGCTCGACCGGGCGCTCCCGGGGATCCTGGATCGCGAGCGCGGCGGCGATGACGAGCACCTCGCGCAGGCAGCCCTGCTCGTCGGCGGCGAGCACCATGCGGGCCAGCCGGGGATCCACCGGGATCTGCGCCAGCCGCCGGCCGAGGGGAGTGATCCGGTGACGGGGATCGGACGCGGTGGCGTCGAACGCCCCCAACTCGGCGAGGAGCAGTTCGCCGTCGCTGATCTGGCGGGGGTCGGGTGGATCGAGGAACCCGAACGTGGCCATCTCGCCGAGGCCAAGGTCGGCCATCCGCAGGATGACCGAGGCCAGGTTCGTCCGCAGGATCTCCGGATCGGTGAACTCCGGCCGGCCGGCGAAGTCCTCCTCGCTGTAGAGGCGGATGCAGATGCCGTCGGCGGTCCGCCCGCAGCGCCCCTTGCGCTGGTTGGCGGAGGCCTGCGAGATCGGTTCGATGGGCAGCCGCTGCACCTTGGTGCGGTGGCTGTAGCGGGAGATCCGGGCGGTGCCCGGGTCGATCACATAATGGATTCCCGGCACGGTCAGCGAGGTCTCGGCGACGTTGGTGGCCAGGACCACCCGCCGTCCGGTGTGCGGCTGGAACACCCGGTGCTGCTCGCCGGCGGACAGGCGGGCGTAGAGCGGCACGATCTCGGTGTTCGGCCGCTGCTCGCGGGTGAGTGCCTCGGCGGTGTCGCGGATCTCCCGTTCGCCGCTGAGGAACACCAGGATGTCGCCCGGGCCCTCCGCGCACAGTTCGTCGACCGCCTCGCTGATGGCCTGGGCCTGGTCGCGCTCGGCCTCGCCGTTCTCCCTGCCGGTCCTCCGCGCGTCGGCCGGTCCGCCGGCTGGGCCGCCGGCCGCCGGGACGAGCGGGCGGTAGCGGACCTCGACCGGATAGGTGCGCCCGGACACCTCGATGACCGGGGCACCCGCGAAGTGGGCGGAGAACCGGGCCGTCTCGATCGTCGCGGAGGTGATGACAATCTTGAGATCCGGCCGGCGGGGGAGCAGCGACCGCAGGTAGCCGAGGATAAAGTCGATGTTGAGGCTGCGCTCGTGCGCCTCGTCGATGATGAGCGTGTCGTAGCGGCGCAGCTGGCGATCGGAGGAGATCTCGGCCAGCAGGATGCCGTCCGTCATGAGCTTGACCAGCGTGTTCTCGTGCACCTGGTCGGTGAACCGGGTCTGGTAGCCGACGATGCCGCCCATCTGGGGAGCCGGGGTGCGCAGTTCCTCCGCGATGCGGTCGGCGACGGTACGCGCGGCGATTCGGCGCGGCTGGGTGTGCCCGATCATCGCCCGGACCCCGCGGCCGAGCTCCAGGCAGATCTTCGGTAGCTGAGTGGTCTTGCCGGACCCGGTCTCCCCGGCGACGACGACCACCTGATGATCCCGGATCGCGGCGAGAATCTCGTCCTTGCGCTGGGTGACCGGAAGGATGTCGGGGTAGTCGAGCGTCGGAACGCTGGCCCGGCGCCGCTCCACCCGTAGCGAAGCCCGCTCCACCTCGGCGGCGATGGCCTGTAGGGCCCGCTGGCGCGCGGCGGGCTCGCGGGTGCGCCGGCTCTCGGCGAGCCGTCGGCCCAGCCGATGGGCGTCGCGAGGAGACAACCCGGTCAGCCGCGCGGACAGCTCTGCCGGTGGCACCGGGTCTGCCGGCGGTGACGGCTGCTGCGGCGGCGTGGCGGGAGGATTCAAGAGCTGCCTTTCCACACGTCGTCAAGCCTAGGGCACAGCTGTCCCGGCAGCGTTGCGTTCCTCCGGCCCGTCGGGCGGTGGCGACGACTCTTCGCCCGGCGAATTTTGGGGACCTGAGCACGGTCTGCGGTCCCTGGACCGTGTCTTGCTCCCCTGACCTGGAGGTTGGGCCATCCCGTTACCTCTTCGACGGATGAGAGGCGAGTCGGTCCCTTGCCGACCAAGGCGAGGCGAGGCGCGGCGAGGCGCGGCCGGTAGCCCGCCAACAGCCCGCCCGGTCGGCGGGGGCCGCCGCTCGACGCCGTTGCGGCCTCTGTGCCGTTGCGGCCTTTATGCCGTTGCGGCCTTGTCGTCGACAGGAACCTCGATGTTGAGGGGGCTGAGCCATCATGATGATGAGGTGCGAAGTCGGCCCCCACCCTGGTCCGGGCGACCTTCTCGGGCCGGGCAGGGCGTGACCGCCGACGGGCGGGAGGCGGCCTCGTCCGGGGTGCGCGAGGCGGTCCCGTCCGTGGCGCCGGTCACGGTGCCCACGGTCGCCTCCGCCTCCGCGGGCACGGTGACCGCCTTCGGGGAGGGCGCGCTCGAGCTGGGCCGAGCCTCCGTCGAGCTGGGCCGGGCTTACCAGGCGCTGGAACAGGTCATGGGGCGCGTCCTCGTCACCCTGTGGGCGGTCGCGGTTCTGCTGACGGTGTGCTATGTCGCGGTCTGGCGCTGGTACGACCAGCGGCCGGCGGCGATGGCCGTCGCGGGGCTGACGGTCATCGGCGGTCTCGTCTTCTGCGTCGTCGGCCTGCGACGCGGGATCCGTCGATCGATGGCCACCGTTACGGTCGCGATGTCGGCGGTCCTCGCCCTGACGGCCTCGTCCTGGTTGCCACCCGCTTCGGTGGGGGACAGCGGGAACTTCGTCTTCCTGACCGCCATCAACGCCGGGATCGTGACGGCCTGGACATTTCCGACAGCCGTCGCGTCGGTCCTGCTCCTGACGCTGTGCGGCGCCACTCTCGTAGGCGGCTGGGGCCACAATCCCCAGGTCTTCTCTCAGACCGCCATGCTGCTGATCATTCCCGGTCTACTCGGGCTGGCGATCGGTCGACTGCGCCGGATCGCCCGCACGGCCGACCAGCGCTGGGCGAACGTCGCGGCCCGGCACCGCAGCGAGGCGGTGGTCCTCGCCGTCGCCCGCGACCGCCGGGAACGGGAGCGAGTCATCCACGACACGGTGCTGAACACCCTGACCGGCATCGCCTGGGGCGGGGGACGGGACGTGGAACTCACCCGGCGTCGATGTGCGCAGAGCCTCACCGCCGTGCGCGGCCTGCTCGACCGGGACGACGAGGTCGGTCCGCCGATCGGCGAGCGGCTGGCCCAGGTCGTCCGCGACGCCGCTCGACGGGGGCTGCAGGTCAGCCTCGACGACCAGCGTCTCCCAGCCATCGCGGGGGAACCTCCCGGTGAGCCCCCGGCCGTGGTCGTGGAGGCCTTCGTCGGAGCGGTCGGCGAGGCGCTGGTCAACGTGGAACGGCACTCCGGCACCCGGCGTGCCTCGCTGCTCCTTGGCGGTGGCCCGGGCCTGCTCATCGTGACGGTGTCCGACGCCGGGTGCGGCTTCGACCCGCGGCGGGTCGACCCCGCCCGGCTCGGGCTGCGCGAGTCCATCGTCGGACGGCTGGTGGACGTCGCCGGGACCGCCCGCATCGACGCGCGCCTGGGGCAGGGCACCGTTGTTGAACTGCAGTGGCGCGCTCCGGACGCGACGACGGGGCACGCGACGCGACCACATCCGAGCGATGATCACGGCGATCGGGATGATCACGGAGCCGGAAGGGCCGGCGGGCGGGTCGGCGATCGTCGGGACGTCGCCGCGATCGCCGCCGAGCTACGCGACGCCTATGCCGCCGGGCTGCGCCGGGCACTCGGGCAGATCGCCGGGCTGTGGCTGATCATCATGCTCGTGCCGTTGGTCGGCACGGGTGGATGGGTGCGGACGATGGCCGGAGCGGGAGCGCTGTGGCTGCTGGTGGCCGTGCTCACCGTCGCCTTCGTCCGGCGCGGACGGAGTCGGCCGATCAGCGGTCCCGAGGCGGCCGTGCTGCTGTTCCTGGCCGTCGCCGTCGCCGTCGCCGGCATAGTGAACACCGTCGGCGCGGACATCGTCCGGATTGCGGACTGGCCGTTGCTCGTGCTTCCCCTGCTCCTAGCGTTCATCACCGCCTCCCGGCCGCTCTGGGAATGGGTGGGTGCGCTGCTGGTCGCGATTGCCATGATGATCGTTGCGGTGTTCCTGCGCGGTAGCACCGAATCGCTGGTGCTGGCGCGGCTGGGGGTACTGATCTACGGTGCGTGCGGGGTGCAGATCGTGACCGCGATGCTGGGTCCCCTGCTGCGCGGCACCGCGGAGACGACCGCCCGCGCCTTGGCCGCCGAGGCTGAGGTCGCCGCCCAGGTGGATGCGTCCACCATGATCAGGTGGGAGCGGGCGCAGTGGTTGCGCACCGTGGGGTGGGAGGTGCTGCCGTTACTCGACGGGGTTGCGGGCGGTTGGTTGGACCCGCGGGAAGCCGCCGTTCGGAGCAGGTGCGCGATGCGGGCGGCCGCTGTCCGTCGCATGATCACCGGGGGTGGTCCGTCGTCGGCGCTGGCGGACCTCGACGCGGTCGTCGCCGACGCCGAGGCTGCGGGAGTGACCGTCCAGATCCAGCTGTCCGGCGATCTGCGGCTCGCGCCAGCTCCTGTGCGGGCCGTGGTGGCCGATCAGGTGCGGGAGGTGCTCGCCGCCGTCCCCGGCGGCCGGGCGATTGTGACGGTCCTGTGGACGCCGGCCGGCGGCAGTGTTTTCGTCTCGCTGCCCTGGCCGCAGGGCCTGCCGCCCCCGCAGCTCGGCCGCGGGGGAGAGGATGCGGGCGGGATCGAGGTCGCGGTGGAGCTGGACGATCGGTGTCTCAGCCTGGAGCTGACCTGGCCGGCGGCGAGCGCGGTCACGGACCCGACCGGGCGGGTCGAGTCGATCGGTGGGCTGGCGGAGTAGTAGGCCGGCGGAACGGCGGGATGGCGGAGCAGTTAGGACGGCAGGCCAGCAGAACGGCGGGCCGGTGGGCTGGCCGAGCAGTTAGGACGCCGGGCCGGCGGGGCAGCCGGTCGGCGGGCTGGGAGCGAACCGCGTTCAGAGCTCGGTGATGATGCGCCGTAGCAGCTCGGGAGTGTCATCCGGAGGCGTGCTGTCGACACTGAGCCGGTTATACACCTCCATGTACCGGTCGACGTCCTCGCGCTTGTCGAGGTAGGCGGAACCGGTGAGCTGCTCCAGGTAGACCACGTCCGGCAGGTCCATTTCGGGGAAGCGGAGGATCGTGAAGGCCCCACCCTCCGCCGCGTGGCCGCCAAAGGCGAACGGCATCACCTGCAGGGTGAGGTTCGGCAGCTCGGACACGGCGATGAGGTGCTCGAGCTGGGCCCGCATCACCTTCGGCCCGCCGATCGGCCGACGCAGCGCCGCCTCGTCGATGACTATCCAGAGCCGTGGCGGGTCCTTACGGTACAGCAGCTTCTGCCGGTTGAGCCGCACGCTGGCCCGGCGCTCGATGACGTCGACTGGTAGGCCACCACTACCTTGCATGATGATCGCTCGGGCGTAGTCCTCGGTCTGCAACAGGCCCGGAACGAACTGGAGTTCGTAGGTCCGGATGAGCTGGGCCGCCTCCTCCAGACCGATGTACGGCTGGAACCAGGACGGGAGAACGTCGTTGAAGTTCTGCCACCAGCCAGCGGCGTTCGCCTCCCGGACAAGGGCCAGCAATGGGGCGCGCTCTGCATCGTCCGTGACCTGATAGAAGGTCAGCAGGTCGGCGACGTCGCGTTCTTTGAAGCTGACGCGGCCAAGCTCCATCCGGCTGATCTTCGACTCTGATGCGCGGATGTGGTAGCCGGCGGTCTCCCGGCTGATGCCCTTCTCCTCGCGAAGTCGACGGAGCTGAGAGCCGAGCAGGATCCGACGTACGGTCGGTCCACTTCCCGGCTGAGCTGTCGTCACGGTCGGCCCCCTCGCCATGGTCAACGCAAGAGTAAGATACTCGATCTTCTGGTTCCGGATGGGTGGGCTGGTTCTCTCGTCTGGGTGACACGCGCGTGTTTAGCGTGGTGAGGATTATTTGTATACACGCTTACAGGGAGTGCCGACGGCGGGTCTCCGTTTAACGGGGGCAGGGGTGCCCCCGGCTGCCGGGTGTGGGCGCAATGGTGCGGACGATGACATGTCCGGAAATTCCACTCTCACGGTGCCAGATTCCAGGGGCGTGAGGACTTCGGGCCCCCGGACGGCGATCGTGTGCTTCCTGCTGTTACCCTCCACGGCTGCACCCCTCTTCGCTCCTCCCCCCACTCTCCCCATCGG
>NZ_CDWWXA010000048.1:0-34169 GCF_977971845.1 Frankia sp. CeCAU1
CGACGGGCCCGCCCCGGCCACGCTCACCGAACCCGATGGTCCCGCACGCGGCGGCGTCGTCGTCCTCCACGAGGCGTTCGGCCTCACCGAGCACATCACCGATGTCTGCTCGAGGTTCGCGCGCGCGGGCTGGCGGGCCATCGCCCCCGACCTGTTCCACCGCGCGGGCTCGCCCGTCTTCGACTACGACGACCTCGCCTCCGCGGTGAAGATCCTCGGTGAGCTCAACGGCACCGACCTTCTCGCCGACATCGACGCCGCGCTGGTCATCCTCGCCGAGGAGGGCACCGCCATCGACCGCTGCGCCGTCGTGGGCTTCTGCGTCGGCGGGAGCATCGCCTTCCAGGCTGCGGTGGCCCGGCCGTTCGGCGCCGCGAGCACCTTCTACGGTGGCGGGATCACCATGCGCCGCTTCGGGGAACCCGCCCAGCTGGATCTCGCCGGCCGCCTGCAGGCACCGTGGCTCGGCCTGTACGGCGACCAGGATCCGAGCATCCTCGCTTCGGAGGTGGAGGACCTACGGGCGGCGGCACGGAAGGCGTCCGTGCCCGCCGAGATCGTCCGTTACCCACAGGCCGGGCACGGCTTCCACAACGACGCCCGCGCCGGCGCCTACCACGGCCCGTCGGCGAAGGACGCCTGGTCACGCATGCTGACCTGGTTCGACTCGCATGTTCCCGCTTGAGCCCACCCCGCCTGCCGTGGCGCCGGCCGGTCCAGGACCATGACCGATCCAGCACCATGACCGATCCAGCACCATGACCGATCCAGCACCGTCAGTCCGGGGCGTGACCCCGGTGCAACGCCACCACGCCGCCGGTGAGGTTGCGCCAGCCGACCCGGGACCAGCCCGCCTCCCGCAGCAGGCCGGCCAGCTCCGCCTGGGCGGGCCAGGCCCGGATCGACTCGGCGAGATAGACGTACGAGTCCGGGCTGTTGCTCACCGCGCGGGCCACGGCAGGCAAGGCCCGCATCAGGTACTCGACGTAGACCGTCCGCCAGAGCGCCCAGACCGGGCGGCTGAACTCGCACACCACAAGCATCCCGCCCGGACGGGTCACCCGACGCAGCTCGGTGAGGCAGCCGAACGTGCCGGCGACGTTGCGCAGACCGAACGAGATCGTCGTCCGGTCAAAGGTCTCGTCCCGGAACGGCAGCCGCAGCCCGTCCCCGGCGGTCAGCAGGATCCGCCCAGCCTCCCCCGGCAACGGCCGCGACGCCAGCCGACGTTGCCCGGCCCGCAGCATCCCCAGGGAGAAGTCGCAGGCCACCACATCGGTCCCGGCGAGAGCGAAGGCTCGTGACGAGGTCGCCGTCCCGGCTGCGAGGTCGAGAACCCGAAGCCCCGGCCGCAGGTCCAGCGCGCCCGCAGTGGCGCGCCGCCAGGTCCGGTCGAGCCCGCCGGTGAGCACGGTGTTGGTCAGGTCGTACCGGTTGGCCACCCCGTCGAACATCGACGCGACGTCCCGCGGACGTTTGTCGAGTCCCGCTCTGCTCACCATGCCCCTTCCCCGCTCACCATGCCCCTTCCCCGCCGCCGAACCGCGCCGAGGCCGCCGCCGAGGCGTCGCGGGCGGCCCTCTCGACGGTGTCCCAGTCGGTGCTCTCGCCGATCCGCCGCAGCCGCGTGCGGGTCGGCTCGTCGCACAGCGCGCCCGCGACCCCGGCGGTGTACAGGTCGCGGGCCCGGGCACCGAGCCCCGCCGCGACCGCGTGCTCCGTCTCCAGATCGGTGCCGAACATAGCGGGATCGTCGGTGGCGAGCGAGCACGCGACCCCGGCCCGCAGCAACGCCGCCAGGGGGTGGTCGTCGAGGGATGCCACCGACCGGGTCCGCAGGTTGGACACCGGGCAGACGTCCAGCACGATCCCCTGATCGACCAGCCGTCGCATCAGCTCGGGGTCCTCGGCGGCCCGGATCCCATGCCGGATCCGCCTGGCTCCCAGCGCGTCGAGCGAGCCCCGCACGGACGCCGGGCCCGCTGTCTCCCCCGCGTGCGGGACCGCGGCGAGCCCGCCGTCGGCGGCCAGGGCGAACGCCGGCGCGAACGGCTCGGGAGGATGACCGACCTCCGGTCCGCCGAGCCCGATGCCGACGACACCGCGATCGGCGAACCGCACCGCCCACCGCGCCACCTCCATCGCGGCCTCGACCGGCAGCACCCGCTCGATGTCCGGGGTGAGGCGCACCTCAACGCCGTAGCGCTCCCGGGCCTCGATCGCCCCGTCGGCGTAACCGTGGAAGATCTCCTCGACGCGGACCCCCCGATGGACCCGGAACCAGGGCGAGAAGATGCCCTCCAGGTAGACGGCGCCCGCCCGGGCCGCCTCGGCGGCGTAGTCGACGACCACCTGGTGGAAGTCGGCCTCCGTCCGCATCACGTGGGTGGTGAGGATCCAGGCCTTCAGGAAGTGGTCGAAGTCGCGGAAGCGGTAGAGGTCCGCGAGGCCCTCGACCGTGCGGGCGGGCAGCGCCTCGGAGTTGCGGCGCGCCATCTCCAGCAGGGTGGCGGGACGGACCGTGCCCTCCAGATGGACGTGGAGTTCGATCTTCGGCCCGGTCGGGGACGGGACCGCGAATCCGGAGGGGTCACTCACCCGGTCACTGTATGGTGCGCCCGGCTACGCGGAGATGAGCGGTAGCGCGGTGGAGGAGAAGTGCGAGGCCACCCGGTCGTCAACCGGGTCCTGCGCCGGGTCGCGGTGCACGACGAGGTGCCGGTAGCGGGTGTCGCGCTGAGCGGGGATGCGGCCGGCAGCACGGATCAGGGAGATCAGCTCCGACCGGTTGGTGCGGTGGCGCGCCCCGGCGGAGGAGACGACGTTCTCCTCCAGCATCACCGAGCCGAGGTCGTCGGCGCCCACGTGCAGGGTGAGCTGGCCGACCTCCTTGCCGGTGGTCAGCCAGGAGCCCTGCAGGTGCGTAATGTTGTCGAAGAACAGCCGCGCGACCGCGACGAGGCGGAGGTACTCCAGGGCCGTCGCCTGGGTGCGCCCGCCGAGATGATTGTTCTCCGGCTGGTAGGTCCAGGGGATGAACGAACGGAACCCGCCGGTCCGGTCCTGGACGTCCCGGATCATCGTCAGGTGTTCGATGCGCTCGGCGTTCGTCTCCCCCGTGCCCATCATGAAGGTGGCGGTGGATTCCAGGCCGAGGTTGTGGGCGGTCTCCATCACGGACAGCCAGACGTGACCGGGCTCCTTCAGCGGAGCGATCGCCTGCCGGGGCCGTTCGGTGAGGATCTCCGCTCCCGCGCCCGCGAAGCTGTCCAGGCCCGCGTCCCGCAGCCGGGTAATGACCTCGGGAAAAGTCAGATCGGACGTCCGGGCGATGTGCACAACCTCGCTGGCGCCCAGCGAGTGCAGCGCCAACTGGGGACATGCCTTCTTGATGGCGGCAAAGGTACGCTCATACCACTCGATGCCGAAGTCGGGATGGTGTCCGCCCTGCAACATGATCTGCGTGGCGCCGAGCTCGACCGCCTCCCCGCACTTGGCGACGATGTCCTCGACGTCGCGGACCCAGCCCTCGGCATGCTTCGGAGCGCGGTAGAAGGCGCAAAACCGGCAGGCGGTCACGCAGACATTCGTGTAGTTGATGTTCCGGTCGATGATGTACGTCGCGATGCCATCGGGGAAACGGTGCCGACGGACCGTGTCCGCCGCGCCACCGAGCGCGTGCAGCGGCGCCCTCGTATAGAGGAGCAGCGCCTCCTCCGCGGAGATACGCCCGCCGGCTGCGGCCCGGTCCAGCACAGACCGGATCTCGCCACCACCCCGACCCACCGGAATCTCACCATCGACATCCATACGGCCCTCCCCGCGTAGCGCCTTCGGCGCGACGCGGGGACCCCTGGCATCGGGCGCCGTTCGGGGTCTCCGTCGAATCACCTTCGGCGATCCTCCCAGGGTAGCCGCCGGAGCCTTCGGCGCGACGCGGGGACCCCTGGCATCGGGCGCCGTTCGGGGTCTCCGTCGAATCACCTTCGGCGATCCTCCCAGGGTAGCCGCCGGAGCCTTCGGCGCGACGCGGGGGATGAACGGTCAGTGTCCGGATCGCGTCCCCGGGTCCACCGGGCTGGAGCCACCACGGGTGGCGTCAGTGTAGCCGGCTGTCGAGGAGCCGGCCGGGCTGGCGGGACCGGCGTCGTGGTGACCGTGGCCGCGGCTGGTGAGCTTCGCCTGGAGCTGCTTGATCTTGGCCCGGTTCTCCGGCCGATTGGCCGCGGCCTTGGCCTTGTTGACCATCTCCTTGGTCTTCGGGCTGTGCAGGAAGTCCGTGATCTTGTTCGAGAAACTGGCCATGACAACGGTGTACCTATCCGGGCAGGGGTTCACGCCTGCCGGTCACCCGTTCGACGACCCGCCCGAGGAGCCACCGAACGTGTCCCTCACCCGGTTCCACAGGTTGTCGAGCTGGTCATGAGTGTCATCCTTGACGGACGTGACGACCTTGTTCCACAACCGCTGGCGCTGTTCGTCGACCATCAAGGCGATCTGGTCCGCCGCGGAGAGCAACAGCAGGACGACAAGGACGAACAGGATCGTGCGCTTGAAAGGGATCCGCAGCCGGAACCGACGCCGGGGACGCGGTCGCGGCACCGGTTCGGCGTAGGGAGCCGGCGCGCGTCCGCGCGGCGCCGGCCGCGCCTCGGCCACCCGCGGGGCCGGGGCAGGCGCGGGACCCGCGGGCGCCGACGGGGGCCGCTGCTGGGCCACGGGGCGGGGCCGGGCCGGCGCCTGGGGAGACGGTGCCGCCTCCGCGGCACGGCCGGCGTAGGGCTGACCGGCGTAGGGCCGACCCGCGTAGGGCCGACCCGCGTGGGCCTGGTCCGGGTAGGCCTGGTCCGGGTAGGGCTGACCGGCGTGCGGAGAATCCACCCGGGGCTGGCCGCCGTGCCTCGGGCGGGCGTCCGGCGCCGGATGGCCCTCCTCGCCGGAATCGTCGAAACCCGATCGGTGGCCGTTCCCGTCGGCCTCATCGTCGTACTGGACGAATCCGCCGCGGCGCCGTCGACGGGCCCGCGGCACCCCGGGCCGCGGACCCGCGGCACGGTCGGCGGCCGGTGGCGGTACCAGCGCGGGTGGCGGCACAGGCGGACCGGCCGGCGGGGGCCTGTCGCGGGCCGAGTCGTTCCACCAACGGTCGCCGCCGAGGGGCCGGGGCTCATTCTCCCACCAGCGCCGCTGTTCATACGGGGTCGCAACGTGGGTCGGATCCGGCCGACCGGCCCCGGCGGCCCCGGCGAGCGCGGCCGCCCCAGCCCCGGCGGTACTGCGCCCCCGTGGCCAGGTCCCGTCGAGCAGTGCGGTCGCGGCGTCCCGCGCGTCACCGGCCCGGCCGCGTTCGCCGAGCAGGGTGAGCAGCAGGTTCTCGGTGGAGGGCCGGTCCCGGGGGTCGCGGGCGAGCGCGGACCGGACGATCGGCGTGAGATCCGGCGGCATGGCCCGCAGGTCCGGCTGACCCGTCAGGATCTTCTCCGACATCTCCAGGTAGGTGCCGTGGCCGTAGGGGTGACCGCCGGTGGCCGCGTAGCCGATCAGCAGTCCCCAGGCGAAGACGTCGACCGCCGGACCGAGCGCAGCGCCCTCCATCTGCTCGGGCGCCATCCAGCCGACCGAGCCGAGGACCAGACCCGTCTGGGTGCGGCCCTTCGTCATGTCGAGCGCGCGGGCGATCCCGAAGTCGATGACCCGGGGGCCGGAGTACGACAGCATGACGTTGCTCGGTTTGAGATCCCTGTGCACGATGCCGGCCCGGTGGATGGCGGTGAGCGCGGACGCCACGCCGACCGCCACGCCCTGCAGTGTCGACAGCGGCAGCGGACCGGACGCGGTGACGGCCTGATCAAGCCGGACGCCGTCGATGTACTCCGTGACCAGATAGGGACGGCGCGCGTCGGGATCGGCGTCGAGTACCTGGGCGGTGCAGAAGGGCGCGACCCGCCGGGCGGCCGCCACCTCGTCCCGGAAACGTGCCCGGAATTCCGGGTCGGCGGCGAGGTCCGACCTGATCACCTTGATCGCAACGAACTTCTCGGCCGCGTCCTGGGCGAGGAACACCGTTCCCATCCCACCCGCGCCCAGCCGACCGACGACCTGGTAAACACCGATCGTGGTCGGATCATCGGGATGCGGCGCCTCGGCCGGATATCCGCCGATAGGCGAAACCCGACGCGCCGATCGTTCCGTCACTGTTCTCCCGCCCGTGTTATACCTCCGGCCGCGGCCCAGGTACCGTTCCGGCCTGGGAGCCGTCACCGGTGCCGCAATTGTCTCCCCGTGCGGGGAGACGAACCCATCATCACGCCACAGTCCGCCGTCGCCCAGTCTCTACGGGCATCCGCAACGGCGCTGAAGTCACGCTAACCCTCTCGGGTAAATCGATGTCGAGCGTTGTCCGCCAGCCGACGCGGCGGATCCGATCGTTCCCGCCAGCCGTATCCGAGGAGACCGCAGGTAGTCGACAACAACCACAGGTGGTCGACGACTCACCATTCCGCGGATGAAGGCGGGTGAGGCGTGTCTCCGGCAGGATGAGGGAGGGAACATCCACTGCTACCGGCCGGCTGCCCCGACAGCGCCGGTCGGCCGCCAAGCCTAGGGAGTCACCCGTGGTCACGCAGTCCGCCGATGCGCACCAGCCCGCGAACGCGGTCACGGAGACCGACCCCGCGGCCGGAGCGAGCGTCACCGGCGCCGTGCGGTCGGGGACGTCCCCGGTCGACACCGACGTCGACATGCTGATCGTAGGCGCCGGTCCGGCCGGCCTCTACGGCGCCTACTACGCCGGATTCCGCGGCATGTCGGTCGCGCTCATGGACTCGTTGCCCGAGGCCGGCGGTCAGGTCACCGCGATGTACCCGGAGAAGGTGATCTACGACATCGCGGGTCTGCCGGCCGTCCGGGGGCGGGAACTGATCGACGCCCTGTTGATCCAGGCGAACCAGTTCTCCCCCACCTACCTGCTGGGTCAGCAGGCCGCCGAGCTGGCCCACGAGCCGGACGCCGTGGTGGTGACCAGCAGCCAGGGCCGTCGGATACGCGCCAAGGTCGTCGTCATCACCGGCGGTCTCGGCACCTTCGCCCCCCGCCCGCTGCCCACCGGCACCGCGCATCTGGGCCGCGGCCTGGTCTACTTCGTGCCCAAGCTCGACGTCCACACCGGCCAGGACGTCATCGTGGTCGGCGGCGGGGACAGCGCCTTCGACTGGGCGCTGGCCCTGGAGCCGATCGCCCGCTCGGTCACCCTCGTGCACCGGCGGGACCGGTTCCGGGCGCATATGTCCACAGTCGAGCGGGTCGAGGCGTCCTCCGTCGAGATCCTGACCTTCACCGAGGTCGCCATGGTCCACGGTGAGGAGTGGATCGAGAAGGTCGAACTGGTGCAGACCCGCACCGGCGACCGACATGTCCGACCCGCACAGGCGGTCGTCGCAGCGCTCGGATTCACCGCCGACCTCGGACCGCTGACCCGCTGGAATCTGACCATTGACAAGCGGCACATCGTCGTCGACCCGACGATGGCGACCGGGGTCGAGCGGATCTTCGCGGCCGGCGACATCACCGAGTACCCGGGGAAGGTCCGCCTGATCGCAACGGGTTTCGGGGAGGCCGCGACGGCGGTCAACAACGCGGCGCCGGTGGTGGACCCGTCGGCAAAGATCTTCCCGGGGCACAGCTCCGACGACGGCACCGGCGGCTGAGCGCCCGGCGGGCGTGGCCGACGGATGTGGCCGACGGATGTGGCCGACGGATGTGGCCGTTCCCGACCGGGCACCGGCGGACCCGCGGCGCACACTGGGAACATGCGCGGTCTACTGGTGATCGGTCACGGATCCCGGCGGGACGAGGCGAACGCGACGGTTCGGGAACTCGCCCACCGGCTCCTGGTAGATCCCGGCCATGTGGTCGCGCCATGGACGTGGGAGGCGGTCGAAGCCGCCTTCCTCGAAATCGCCCAGCCCGACATCGCCACCGGGTATGCCACCCTGGCCGACGCGGGATGCACCGAAATCGTCGCCTACCCGTTCTTCCTGTTCGACGGCAACCACACCCGCCGGGACATCCCGGCGGCACTGGAGGGCGCCCGCTGCCGGCACCCGACGACCCGATGGGTGCTGTCGGAGCCGCTCGGGCTGCACGCGAGCGTCGTCGACGCGGTCCGCGCGCGGCTCGACGACACCCTGCGTCTCCTGGTCCGCGAAGCCGATGCCGCTACCCTGAAGATCAACCCCCAGGCGAGCCGGCGGACCGGCTGGTGACGACGAAGTCCGCGACGGCGGCCGCGAGCGGATGGACCCCGGGTTCGGTGGGCACGATGTCCACCCGCATGCCCGCCGCCGCACAGGCCAGCGCGCTGCGTCGACCCATCGCCGCGATGAGCAGATCGGGCGGGAGAGGTCCGTAGATCTCGGCGGTGCTGCGGGCGGCGGTGGACGACGCGAAGGCCGCGACGTCGAAGTCGCCATGCCGGAGCTCCTCGGCGATCCGGGGATCCGGCTCGGCGGTCACGTCGGTGAGCAGCGGCACCCGGCGCAGGGAACACACCGCGTCCGGCGGGTCCGCCGCGCCGGCGATCACCACCCGCGACGAGCCGGCAGGACCGGCAGGACCGGCAGGACCGGCAGGACCGGCAGGACCGGCAGGACCGGCAGGACCGGCAGGACCGGCAGGACCGGCAGGACCGGTCGACGATGGATCCGTGGACAGCGGATCCGTGGACAGCTCGGCGACGGGCACCGAGGCGAGGCCCAGGCCGTCAAGCGCTTCCGCGGCGTCCTCGCGGGCCGCGACGAGAGTTAGGCCGGCCAACGCCCGCACGTCGGTGCCGGCTCGACGCAGCAGGGTCACCACGGCGGCGACCTCGTCCGCATCGGCCAGCAGCAGGCCGCCCGCTCCCGGCAGCGCCGCCAGCAGCGCGGCACCGGCGTCCTTGACCGGCGCGGGCCGGGCAACGACGGTCTCGACCGCATCCGCGCCCAGCTGCCGCAGCCGGCGAGCCAGCAGACCCGGTCGCGGCCGGGTACGGGCCACGAGTACCCGGATCCCGGTGAGCGGCCCCGCCTCCAAGGCCAGCGCGTCCCGGCGCGCCGCGACCTCCCCGACCACGATCACCGCGGGAGACCGCACACCGGCCGCGATCGCGTCGATCGCCAGCGCGTCCAGGGTGGTCCGCAGGACCCGCTGCGCCGGGGTCGCCCCGCGCTCGATGACCGCGACCGGCGTCGCCTCGGGGCGACCGCCGGTGAGCAGCGCGTCGGCGATGTCCATGAGACGCGCCACCCCCATCAGGATGACGATGGTCGCCCGGGAGGCCGCGAGAGCGGCCCAGTCCACCGTCGACTCCGGATGGCCGGGTGGCAGGTGTCCCGAGACGATGGCAACTTCCTGCGCGAGACCACGATGGGTGACCGGGATGCCGGCACAGGCGGGTACGGCCAGCGCCGAGGTGACGCCGGGCACGACGGTGCACGCGACCCCCGCCGCGGTGCAGGCCTGCGCCTCCTCGCTGCCTCGCCCGAGCATGTAGGGATCGCCGCCCTTGAGGCGGACGACGCGCGCACCGGCGCGCGCCCGGTCGACGAGGAGCGCGTTGATCTCCTCCTGGGTCCACGACGGGGCGGCCGGGCTCTTGCCCACGTGGATGATCTCGGCGCCGGCCGGGGCGACGCCGAGGAGGACGGCCGCGGCGAGCCGGTCGGTGACCACGACGTCCGCGTTTGCCAGCACCTCACGGCCGCGAACGGTGAGCAGACCGGGATCGCCCGGACCCGCGCCGACCAGCCAGACCTCACCCACACTTCGCCCGTCCGTCACGGCGTGCACCGTACCTGCTCGGTTGCCTTCGAACACCGGCAGCCGGCAGGCCCGAGGAGGTCAGTGGATGCCGCACTCCGTCTTGATCGAACCGGCCCACCGGCCCTCCCGGCCGGCGCCCCGCCGGGTGCACGGCCAGCAGCCGACCGAGTCGTAACCATCGGAGAGGAGCGGGTTGACGATGACGCCGTGCTCGGCCACGTAGCGTTCGACGTCCTCGTCGGTCCAAGCCGCAAGCGGGTGGATCTTCACCTTGCCCCGTCGGGCGTCCCAGTCGACGACCCGGAGCTTCGCCCGGCTGGGCGACTCCGCCCGCCGCGACCCCGCGGCCCAGGCACGGTAGGGCGCCAGGGCCCGATCCAGCGGAACGACCTTGCGCATCCGGCAGCACAGGTCCGGGTCGGTCCGGTAGAGGTCCTGGCCGTAGACGGCGTCCTGGCCGACGACGGTGAGCTGCGGACGGGCGCTGATGATCGGCAGGTCGTAGGTTCCGGCCACCGCGTCCCGGGTACCGACGGTCTCGGGGAAGTGATAACCGGTGTCGATGAAAACCACGGGGACGTCGGACCGGATCCGGGCGAGCATGTCCACGAGGATCGCCTCAGCCATCGAGGCGGCGATCGCCAGCTTCGTCCCGAATTCCCCGACCGCCCAGCGCAGGATCTCCTCCGCCGGCGCGCCTTCGAGGTCGTCCCCGGCCCGCAGCGCCCGGGCCTGCAACGCGGCATCCATCAGCTCGTCTCCTCGTCGTCACGCAACCCGGCTCCGGCGACGCCGCGGGCGGATGCCGCGGTCGTCCACCGGGCAGCCGCCCGAGTGCTGTCCATTGCCGATCACCGTGCCGCCTGCTCTTCCGCCGTGCCGAACGCCCCGCCCGTGGTGACGGCGGTCCCGCCCGAGGCGACCGCGAGGGCCGTCAGACTCAGTCGGAAGCCCCGCAGGCAGGACCGGCACGCCCAGTACCCGTGGCCATGTCCCGCGCCGGAGCCCTCCGGCGGCGTGTCCGGGACGATGTCCTCCTCGCCGCAATACGGGCAGTAGAAGGGCACCACCCGCTCACCGCTAGCCATCTGCTGCACCGAGCGCCGTCAGTTGGGCCTCGTCGGCCCGCTCCGCCCAGTCCGCGAAGCTCTCCCCCGCGGTCCGGTCCGCCCGGTAGGTCTCCAACACCGCGACGACGTAGTCGACGAGGCCGTCGGCGGTCACCTTCAGACCACGCGACTTGCGGCCCAGCCGCGACCTGGTGCCCAGGTGCCCGCCGAGGTGGACCTGGAAGCCCTCGACCATCTCACCGGTGGCGTCGTCCGCTACCAGGGAGCCCTTGAGCCCGATGTCGGCGACCTGGAAGCGGGCGCAGGCGTTGGGGCAGCCGTTGACGTTGATCCCGATCGGCTCGTCGAAGTCGGGCAGCCGGCGTTCGAGCTCGTCGATGAGGTCGCGGGCCCGACCCTTGGTCTCGACGATCGCCAGCTTGCAGAACTCGATACCGGTGCAGGCCATCGTGCCGCGCCGGAACACGCTCGGGCGGACCACCAGGTCGAGCGCACCGAGTTCGGCCTCCAGCGCGTTGACGTCCGCGTCGGCGACATCGAGGATGACGATCTTCTGCGTCGTCGTGGCGCGGATGCGGCCCTGCCCGAACCGGTCGGCGAGGTCCGCCACCGCGCTCAGCGTGGTCCCGCTGAGCCGACCCGCCCGCGGTGCGAACCCCACGGCGTTGCGGCCGTCGCGCTGGCGGTGCACCCCGATGTGGTCGCGCCCCTCGCCGCGCGGCGGGGCCGGCGGCGGGCCATCGGGCAGCGCCGAAGCCAGGTACTCCTTCTCCAGAGTCGCGCGCACCCATTCGGCGCCCATGTCCGCGACCAGGAACTTCAACCGGGCGCGGGTGCGCAGCCGCCGGTAGCCGTAGTCTCGGAACAGCGATACGACGCCGTGCCAGACCTCGGCAACCCGCGCCGGCGGCACGAACGCGCCCAGCCGCACGCCGAGCCGTGGGTTCGTCGACAGACCGCCACCGACCCACAGGTCGTAGCCGGCTCCCAGCTCCGGATGGACGACCCCGACGAACGCGATGTCGTTGATCTCGTGCAACGTACAGTGGTCGGCGCAGCCGGAGATTGCGCTTTTGAACTTACGGGGCAGGTTGGCCAGCGTAGGGTCGCCGATGAACCGGCGGACGACCTCGTCGATCGCCTCGCTCCCGTCGATGATCTCGTCACCGTCGACCCCGGCGAGCGGGCAACCGAGGATCACCCGGGGGGTGTCGCCACAGGCCTCGGCGGTGGTCATGCCAGCGTTCTCCAGCGCCGCCCAGATCGCCGGCACATCCTCGATCCGGATCCAGTGGAGTTGGATGTTCTGCCGGTCGGTGACATCGGCGACGTCCCGGCCGTAGCGGGTGGAGACGTCGGCGATCACCCGGAGCTGATCCGAGGTCATCCGGCCGCCGTCGAGCCGGATGCGCTGCATGAAGTAGGAGTCGTCCAGTTCCTCGGGTTCGAGGATCGCCGTCCGCCCGCCACTGATCCCCGGCCGGCGCTGGGTGTACAGACCCCACCACCGGAACCGGCCCCGCAGGTCCTGGGGATCGATCCCGTCGAAACCGGTACGCGGGTAGAGGTTGAGGATGCGGTCCCGCACCTCCAGGCCGCCTTGGTCCTTCTTCATCCGCTCGTTCGCGTTGAGCGGCTCGGAATATCCCAACGCCCACTGGCCCGCTCCCTTGGGTCGGGACGGGCGCGCGGACCGGGCAGGACGAGCAGGAGAAGTCATGAGATCTCTCGGTGCGCAAGGAAGTCGCGGCGCCGACAGCGGGCGCCACGAACGGAGACGTCAGCGGGGGCGGCGACAGCCGGCGCTGGAGACCCGCAGCAGGTCGACGTGCAGACGGGCAACGAGCATCGGCTCGATCACCAGGCACGGCACTGCGGGGGACGACGCAGCCCGGCGCCGACGAGAGGCGCCGACCGGAAGGCCCGACGCCTGCCCAACCGGCACCCCACCAGCGAGGGCGCACGTAGTCACGAGCCCATGTTTCCACAGAAGTACGGCCGATGGGCAAGTCGGGGCACTGTCCGGCCTACTTCGACCCGCCACTCTGCTCCAAACTGCAACAAACCGGACGGCCAGCCCCGAGATCGCCCGTCATGGCCGTCATGGCCGATGTGGCCGATGTGGCCGATGTGGCCGATGTGGCAACCATGACAGCCACTGAGCATAAAACTCTATTATGCCAGTGGAGAAAATGAACAATTTTGCCGGTCACAAGATCGCTCAGATCGTCCGGTGGACGGCGCACAGCCGTCGGAGCTGCTCCACCAGCGGACCGGCGGCCAGCCCTTTCTCCAGCAGGGCGTCCGCGCCGAGTTCCAGCACCTGGTCGAGCAACGCATCCTCGGAGAATCCCGTGAAAATCACCACCGTGGCCCGCGGCACGACCCGCCGGATCCGCGGCAGGGCGGCGATGCCGTCGAGGACCGGCATGGCCAGGTCGAGCAGCACGAGGTCCGGCTCGGTGCGGACAACCTCGTCGATCGCCTCCGCGCCGTTGGACGCGGCGCCGACGATCACGAAGTCGGGTTCGGTCTCCAGCAACAGGCACAATAGTTCGCGCACGCCGTCCGCGTCGTCAACGACGACCACGCGCCGTGGACCGGGCGGAGGCACCTGCTCCCCCGGAGCGGAACCACGGCCCGCAGCGGAACCGCCGACCAGGCCGACGGCCTTCTCCCCGACGAGCCCGACGGTGTCGGCATCCACCGAACGGCCGGTATCCACCATTCTTTTGTACGCGCCCCGCCCGACCCCGCGCATCGTCATTCAGGATGGTTTCCGAGGATGACCCACGTTGGCCATCAGGCCGATACCCGCAGACCGTCGCGAAGCACCGCAGCCTGGACGCGGCCGCGATAGCACACCATGCGGGAATAGCCCGTCCGGACGAGCCCTCGGCGATTCCGCTGCTTTCCGCCAACACTTCCGTGGCAACGCTCGCATTTCCCAACAATAACCCAAGAAGGTCGGCATAATGTCTCGACGGAGGCGCGGTACGACGGAGGACTCCCACGCTACGATCAATCGGTCGACCACGAAGCGCGACGCCGATCAACTTCGCCCCCCACGCGACAACCGAGAGTAATCATTGGAACTGGATGTGTATGGGACTTTTGGCCTCTAGTCTACTAGGGTGCAGCCTGGAGTAATCTGATCACTATCGGTGACTCTCTACTGGCCATCGGGCGGGCGACCGTCAGGCGGACGAGCAGAGACAGCACACGACTGCTGAGCTTCCCTCCTCGGGAGGCGGGACCTTGCCACGCGGAAGGACGTCACAGATGCGGCAACGGAGCCGAGGCCGGCACGATGCGGCGACCGCCGAAGACCTGCTACCCGCTGAGGTCCGACGGCGGCGCTGTGAACGTGTCCTCTCTCGGGAGGAGCTCGCCCGACGCACCGGCTACAGCCGCCAGTACATCGGTCAGCTCGAACAGCCCAGCCGAGGCATCCCCTCCCGGCCGGTGATCGCCGCAGTCGACGCGGCGCTGGAGGCCGGGGGCGCCCTCATCGACCTGCGTGAGGCAGCCGTCGCCGCCCGGGCGGAACGCCTGCGTCGCCGACCCGATCCGGAGCGGGAGTCCCGCCGCCGGGTTTCGGATCTGCTTGACCACCGCCGGTCGGACACCGAACTGGACTACCTCGATCGGTTGGTGGCCGATCTGATCGCCAAGGCCGATCGGCTCGATCCACAGGACGTCACCGCCCAGGTGCTGGAGCAGCAGAACGTCGTCGACAACCTGCTACACACGCCCATGCTGCCGCACCAGCAGTTCCGGCTGTTCATGCTCGCGGGTCACCTGGCCGGGCTGCTCGCCATCTCCCTGTTGGACGTGGACGAGCTCGCGGGAGCCAGCACCTGCTGCCTCGAGGCGGCGGTGTTCACCGAGCTGACCGGTCACGAAGGACTACGGGCTTGGACCCTCGCGGTCAACAGCCTCATCGACGCGGCCGCCCGGCAGGTCTGCGAGGGCACCGAACCCGGCACCGAACCCGGCACCGTGTCCGGCGACGGCCCCAGGGCCCCCGTGCCACCGGACCCACGGTCCGGGCCGCCAGGTGAGCCCAGCGCTCCGAGGTATGCTCTGGCCGGCGGGGATGATTCCGGTGGCGAGACTCTCGACGAGATGTTGATCGCGCCGGGCGGGCGAGCCACCCCGCCCCGGTTGATCGCGCTGGTAAAGGGCCGTATCGCGCGCTTCGCCACGGCGAGTACGCGCCGAGCGGTTCCGATTCCGCCGACCAGTATCTCCCACGCGTTCCGACCACCGGTCTGAGTGGCGCTCAGACGTCCGCGAAACGCAGTTCGCGCAGCGCCGGAACATCACCTCGCCGCGCGGCACGGCCGGCGAAGGCGATAATCCCCGCCTGCTGGCGCGCACCAAGCCGAAAGTCGAGAGTGGTGAAATACCGAGCCAGCGTGCCCGGATCGAACACCTCAAAACGGGCCGCCCGCGCCGCGACCTCGTCCACATCACGCAGCGCCAGGTCGAGTCCGGAGCGGAACGCGCCGTGCACCTCCTTGACCACCCCGGGACGGCGTTCGGCGAAGGACCGTCGGGCGGCCCACACGGCGAACACCATGGGCAGGCCGGTCCACTCCCGCCAGGCGGCACCGAGATCGATGAGCCGGAGAGGATGGTCCGGACCGCCCCGCTCGGCGTCGTAGGTCGCCCGTAGCGCGGCATCCCCGATGATCACCGCGGCATCCGCCTCCCGCAGCATCGACGGCAGGTCCGGCGGCATCGTCACGTACTCCGGTCGCAGGCCGTGGCGCTCCTCCAGCAACATCCGGGCGAGCAGCACGCTGGTCCTGGATGTCGAGCCGAGCGCGACGGTCCGGATCTCCGCGAGCGGCGCCGCCGTGCTCAGCACGACGGACAGGACCGGACCGTCGGAGCCGACCGCGAGGTCGGGCAGCACGACGAGCTCGTCGGCATGCCGGAGGTACTCCACCAGGCTGATCGGACCGATATCGAGATCGCCGACGACCAGCGCGTCGTTCAGCCGGTCCGGGGTGTCCTTCGTCAGCTCGATGTCGAGCAGAGCACCGGAGTGGACCAGTCCCCAGTACAGCGGCAGGCAGTTCAGAAACTGGATGTGCCCCACCCGGGGACGGGCCTGGGTATCGCCGTCGTCGTCCGCTCCGGCTCCAGTCAACACCGTCCGCCCCGGCGCTCCTCCATGACCTCGATGACCACGCGGCGCTGGCGCAACGCCAGGGGATAGCTGAGCAGCCCGCTGAACACCACGGCCAGGGCGAAGGCCAGCAGCCCGTTCACCCCCAGCAGCAGGACCACGGCCAGCACCGCTCCGAAGAGCACCACGCGTACCGCGAAGTACCGCAGGTTGATGCCGAGCAGGCCGCGCTCGTCCGCCTGGCCCGATTCGGTCGGCGAGTCGGGCATCGCCCGCTGTGGCCACGAAACCCGCTGTGGCCACGAAACCCGCCGCCTACGCGATTGCACCATCACGTCCTCCGTCTCTTCGTCGGCACCCAGCCGAGCCGGCGCAGTACGGTCGGGAAGAAGCCCAGCCCCAGGAAGACGACGAACAGACCCAGCAGGCCGGCGGCACCGATCGGCAGACCGATCCAGTCGAGCACCACGTACCCGGCCACCCCCGGAAACAGGATCACCAGGAAGGCCAGCACAAAGATCGATCCGATGCCGGGTGCTCCGTGGGGCCGGACAGGCCCGGAACCCCCGGGCGCCGGCGACTCCTCGGATCCGCGGGCCGGCCCCGGCCCCTCCCCGGTGCCCATCCGGTCCACCGGTCAGGCGTCGATCGAGGTCGGGACGTCACGCCGAGCCGGGTCGGGACCGTCGTAGACACGGATCTCCCGGTAGCGGGTGTCCCGCTCGACCGGGCGGAAGCCGGCGTCGCGGATGATTGCGAGCAGATCCTCGCGGGTCATGGTGTGCGGCGTCCCGAACCGGTCCGCATCGTGCGTGATCTTGTACTCGACAACGGAACCGTCGAGGTCGTCGGCGCCGAAGTTCAACGCGAGCTGCGCCGTGGTGAGACCATGCATCACCCAGAAGCACTTGATGTGGTCCACGTTGTCGAACAGCAGCCGGGAGACAGCGAACGTCTTCAACGCCTCGGCCCCCGTCGCCATCGGCTGGTTCATCAACCGGTTGCGCGGGTCACCGGCGGCGTCGTGCTGGAAGCGCAGCGGGATGAAGACCGTGAACCCGCCCGTGGAATCCTGCAGCTCACGCAGCCGCAGCACGTGGTCCACCCGGTGCCGGGGGTCCTCGATGTGCCCGTACAGCATCGTGCACGGAGTGCGCAGGCCCTTGGCGTGGGCGAGCCGGTGGATGCGCGACCAGTCCTCCCAGTGCGTCTCGTGACCGACGATCTTCTGGCGGACCTCCCAGTCGAAGATCTCCGCGCCGCCGCCGGTGAGCGACTCGAGTCCCGCGTCGATGAGCTCGTCGAGGATCTCGTCGGCGGACAGGCCGCTGATCTTCTCAAACCAGTGGATCTCGGTAGCGGTGAACGCCTTCAACGCGACGCCGGGCAGCGCCTTGCCGAGCTCCCGCAGCGAGCGCGGATAGTAGCGCCAGGGCAGCGTCGGGTGCAGACCGTTGACGATATGCAGCTCGGTGATCCCCGCCGGCTCCATCTCCTTCGCCAGCCGGACAGCCTCCTCGATGCGCATGGTGTAGGCATCGGACTCACCGGGCTTGCGCTGGAACGAGCAGTACGCGCAGGACGCCGAGCAGACGTTCGTCAGGTTCAGATGCCGGTTGACGTTGAAGAAGGTCTTGTCGCCGTTCTTTCTGGTGCGAACCTCGTGGGCGAGACCGCCCAACCAGACGAGGTCGTCGCTGGCGTACAGCGCCTCCCCGTCGGCACGGCTCAGCCTCTCGCCGGCGGAAACTTTGGCCTCGATCTCCCGCTTGAGCCCAGCATCCATGCCTTCCAGCCTAGCCCGCCGGTCTCGGTGTCCTCGGATGCGAGCACGGCTGCCCGGTCACAGCCGCCCCGCGATCCGGCGGGGCGTCCGACTACTCGCGGCTACCCGGCGTTCCCACTGTTCCCGCCGTTCCTGGCGTTCCCGGCGTTCCCGGCGTTCCCCGCATCCGGGCGCTGAGCGGCCCGCTGTGCGGCCCTGCGCTGCATCCGCCCGAGCGGCCAGGTCAGCAGTCCGGCGACAGCGAACCCAACGAGCAGCGCCATCAGCAGGTTCAGCCCGACGGTCACCAGGATCACGGTGATCACGGCGAGGGCTGCGACGCGGATCAGGAAATACGGCAGTTGCGCGCGCAGGTTCACGTCCTGCGGCGCGGGCCGCTCGGCGCGAGTGGGACGACCCGGCCGCGCCGAGGCACCGCGGCCGCCCCCCGCCGAGGCGGATCTGCGTGCCGTGGCCCCGTCCACCCCGCCGGTTCCCCGGCCCCGGTTCCTCGTCGGTCCGCGCCCACCCGTCGCCATATCGTCCTCATCCCGCCGGCACCGCGGCCCCGGTCGGGGCCCGTTCCCGACAACTGTGCCTGTCGGGGTGGGGCCTGCGCCAGGGGGAACAGGCGTCACCCGGCCGGTGGCGCCGTCTCGACCTCCAGCAGGTCACGGCGGTCCGCCAGGTCACGGCGGGCGCCGCCGAGCTCGCCGGTCCAACGCCGGAAGAGCGTGTGCGGCACGTCGGCGGCGTCCAGCACCCGCCCGGCCACGAAGTCGACGAGATCGCCAGCCGTCCGCACACCCGCGTAAAACCCCGGGCTCGCCGCGGCCACCACCGCCCCGGCGTCGTGCAGGTCCAGCATGTGGCGCAGCGTCGCGCGAGTGTAGGGCATCTCCCGCGGGACGACGATCAGACGGCGGCCTTCCTTGAGCGTGACATCCGCCGACCGCTGCAACAGATCCTTGGACAGTCCCAGGGTGATACCGGCCAGGCAGGCGGTGCTCGCCGGGACAACGATCATCCCGCGAGTCGGGTACGAACCGCTGCTCGTCGGCGCCCCCAGATCACCAGGGGCATGTACCGCGACGAGGGTGGACACCGTATCGGCCAGCACGTCACGATCGGCCAGCACGTCACGATCGGCCAGCCGCGCCGACGGACCCTCCGGAGGTGACACCCCGCCCAGGGGCATGGACAGCCACGTGACCAGGGCTTTCGCCCAGGCGGAGTCACGCCAGGCGATACCCGTCTCATCGAGCAGGGTCAGGCGGGCCGCGCGGGACAGCACCAGATCGACTGGCAGCCGAGCGGCCAGCAGGCCACGCAGCACCGCGGCCGCGTAGGGGGTTCCACTGGCACCGCTCACCCCGACCACCCACGGCAGGCGTGCTCCGGCCCCCTCCTCGGGGGCAGTGAACACATCGGCCATGACGAATCCGATGCTCAGACGGCCAGACCACGGCTGGCGAGATCGACAACGGCGAAGAGGAACAAGACGATGCCGACGAATCCGTTCGCGGTGAGGAAGGCCCGGTTGACCCGCGACAGGTCGTTCGGGGACACGATGGCGTGCTCATAGCAGAATGCCGCCGCCGTCAGCACGAGCCCAGCCCACCACCACGGACCGGCGCTGTCCATCAGCCCGTAGACGATGAACAACGCAAAGGTGATCATATGCGTAACCGTGGAACCAATGAGCGCGGCCCGCACCCCGAACCGGGCCGGCACCGCACGCACGCCGATGCGCCGGTCGACCTCGGCATCCTGGCAGGCGTAGATCACGTCGAAGCCGCCGATCCAGCTACCGACCGCAAGGCCGAGCACCAGGGCGGCCCAGGACCACTCACCGGTGACCGCGATCCACGCGCCGACCGGGGCCACCGCCTGGGCGATGCCGAGCACGGCGTGTGGGAAGTCGGTGAACCGTTTCGCGTAGGGGTAGACGACGAGCGGCGCGACGGCGACCGGCGCGAGCAGCAGGCAGAGCCAGGACAAGGCCGCGGCGGAGGTGAGGAAGACGGCGAGCGCGACCGCGGCGCCGACGACCGCCGTACGCACCGAGACCACGCCGGTGACCAGCTCTCGGTTCGCCGTCCTCGGATTACGGGCGTCGATCGCGCGATCGATGACCCGGTTTGCGGCCATGGCGAAAGTTCGGGCCGCGACCATCGCCACGGTGACGAGGGCGAGGTCCGACCAGTGCACCGACCGGGAATCCGCGAACGAGGCTGCGAGCGCCGCGATGTAGGCGAACGGCAGCGCGAAGACCGAGTGCTCGATGACGACGAGCCGCAGAAACGCCCGTACCCGGCCGGTGGCGTGTCCCGGGCCGGCTCCCGACCCTCGCCCGACCGGCTCCGACGCGCCCGGCACCCACGCGGCGTCACTCACCGCGATCACCACTCCTTGTTCCTTGCCCAGCCAGAGGCCCCAGCGTCCTTTTTGTCCCTCTGGCTGGGCAAGAAAAACGGAGGACGGTCACAGGCCATACTCCTTCCATCGGCGGGTGACCCGTTCGCGGACCGCCTCGTCCATGACGATCTCCTCCGGCCAGCCGCCGTCGCGCCGGTAACCCTCGCTCGGTAGCTTGCGGGTCGCGTCCACACCGACCTTGCCGCCCCAGAACTGCTCGTAGGCGGCGTGGTCGAGATGGTCCACCGGCCCGATGGTGGTGATCAGGTCGTGGGCATAGTCGACGTTGCCGAAGGCGCGCCAAGCGACCTCGTGGTAGTCGTGCACGTCGCAGTCGGCGTCGACGACCACGATCAGCTTCGACAACGACAGCAGCCCGGCCCCCCATACCGCGTTCATCACCTTCTGCGCGTGCTTCGGATAACGCTTCTCGATGGAGACGATGCAGCAATTGTGGAACACCCCCGCCTCGGGCAGGTCGTAGTCGACGATCTCGGGAATCATCATCCTGACCAGTGGCAGGAAGATCCGTTCGGTGGCCTTGCCCATCGGGCCGTCCTCCTGCGGCGGCCGACCGACCACGATCGTCTGGAACACCGGGTCACGCTGCATCGTCATCACGTCGACGTGCAGCGCCGGGAACGGTTCGACGGGCGTGTAGAAGCCGGTGTGGTCGCCGAACGGCCCCTCGGGCAGCCGCTCCCCCGGCTCGAGCCAGCCCTCGATCACCACCTGTGCGTTCGCGGGCACCCGCAGCGGGACGGAGAGGCAGTCGACCATCTCCACCCGCTCGCCGCGCAGGTAACCGGCGAACAGGTACTCGTCGAGGTCGGCAGGCAGGGGCGCGGACGCGGCGTAGGTGACCGCCGGGTCACACCCGAACGCGATGGCGACCGGCAGCCGCTCCCCACGCCGCTCGGCGACCGCGTGATGCGCGTTGGAGTCCTTGTGGATCTGCCAGTGCATGCCGACGGTGCGTGCGTCATGGCGTTGCAACCGGTACATCCCGAGGTTACGCGCCCCGGTCTCGGGGTGCTTTGTGTGCGTCAGACCGAGGTTGAGGAAGGCCCCGCCGTCGTTCGGCCAGGCGTGCACCCCCGGCAGCCGGAACAGGTCGACGTCCGGACCCTTGAGGACGACGTCCTGGCAGGGCGCGGTCCGGACCCGGCGGGGCGGGACCGAGGCGAGCGACGCCGCCTTGCCGAACGCCTCACGCAACCCGGACAGGCCGATCGGCAGCTGCGGGCGCAGCAGCGCGCCGAGCCGTTCACCGATGTCGTCCAGCGCCTCGACGCCGAGCGCGGCAGCCATCCGCTCCTCGGTGCCGAACACATTGATCGCCAGCGGCATGTCGGCGCCGGCCGGGGACTCGAACAGCAGAGCCGGCCCGCGCTCCCGTACCACCCGGGTCACGATCTCGGTGACCTCGAGACGCGGGTCGACGGGTACGGTGACGCGGCGCAGATCCTTCCGCCTTTCGAGATGAGCAAGGAACGCACGCAGATCCGCCCAGGCCATGACCTCCATCCTCGCAGTCGCCACGGGTGGATGCCCGACCGCCCACAGGTGGTCACGATCCCAGTTCAACACGTCACGTCCCGGGCACGGCCTCGTCGGATAACGGACCGGGAGGACGAGGAGGCGGCGCGGAAGGCACACTAGAGATACACGGGCCGGCCATCACCACGACATGTACGTCCGTCGCGGGCCATAGCGGACGGTACGTGCTCGCCTGACCCATCTGGTGAGGTCGCCCGTCCGTGACGCCATCCGTCCGTGACGTCGCCACGGGTCGGGGGTTTCGCCACGGGTCGGGGGTTTCGCCACGGGTCGGGGATTAGATGCCCGCGGATCGGATGTTCCATACCTGACAGGTCAAGACGGACATAACGATCAAGAAAAGCAGGAAGGAGCGACCGGCCGGTGCTGGGCCTCGCGCTGACGTTTGTGATCATTGGTGTTTGGGCTTACGCGATCATCGATGTCTTCGGGACACCCCCCGAGGAGGTTCGGATCATGCCCAAACTCGCGTGGATCGTAGCAGTGATCTTCCTTGGTATCTTCGGCACCGCCGGATGGTTTTTCTTCGGTCGACCTCGCGCGAACAGCGTCGGCGAGCGGCCGTTGCGCCGGCCGGTCTCCGACCATCCGGCCTTCGGGCAACGATCGTCCTGGGGCATCGACAGCCGGCGTGATGGCGGCTTCGGCCGGTACAGCGCGCGGACGGGCACCCGCCGGGCCGCCGTCCGGCCGAAGGGTCCCGACGACGACCCGGACTTCATGCGGGAGCTGTCCGCCCGGATCCGCAAGGGCGAGGCCGGACCTCCGTCGTCATCGTCCCGCGGCTGAGCCGCATGGACGCGGGGGATCCAGGGGCACGAGCCCGCGGCTGACCGGCTCCGCGCACCGGGACAAGCAGCGGTCCGTCGTTCCGGTACGCGGCCGGGCGGGGTGTTCTCCGCAGGCTGCGGGTGGCCCGCCCGTTCTCCCCGGCGGGCCAGGCCGGAACCAGGGACCAGCAGCCGTGGGGAGGGTCAGATGCCGGCGTAGGAGTGCAGCCCCGAGATGACCAGATTCACCAGGTAGTAGTCCACGAACAGGGCGCTGAAGGCCAGCAGCGAGATCGCCGCGGCCCGCCGCCCACGCCATCCGGCCGTCGCGCGGGCGTGCAGGTAGGCGGCGTAGCAGACCCAGGTGATGAACGACCACGTCTCCTTGGGGTCCCACCCCCAGTAGCGGCCCCATGCTGATTCCGCCCAGATCGCCCCGGCAATGATCGCGAAGGTCCAGATCGGGAACGCGAACGCGATGACCCGGTAGGACAGGGTGTCGAGCGCCGCCGACGACGGCAGGCGCATGACGATGCCGCCCCGGCGCTGCATGGCCTGGCTCGCGTCAGCCCGTCCGGCCGCGACCTCGGCCAGCCGATTTTCCCAACGCTCCTTGATGAGGAACAACACCGTGGTCACGGCGGAGACCAGGAACACCCCGCTGGCGACGATCGCACCGACCACATGGATCTTGAGCCAGTACGAGTTGAGCGCGGGCACCAGCGGTCCCGCAGCGACATAGAGCACAGTGCCGGCGAAACCGAGCGAGAGCACGACCGGCAGCATGACGAAGACGCCCAACCACCGGACCGGCTGCCGGATCATCAGGGCGAGAAACGTCGTGACCGCGATCAGGCAGATCATCGACGAGAACTCGTACATGTTGCCCCAGGGCACCCGGTCCGCCGCGAGGCCACGAGTGATAACGGACCCCAGGTGCAGCGTCCAGCCGACGACCGTCAGCGCGACGGCGATTCGCCCGATCCACCGGGCACGCGCGGGAACCGCCACGTCGCCGTCGTTACCGGCGGCCAGCGTGTGCGCGGCGTTCGCCCGCCGCCGGACAGCCTCGATCTCCCGGGCCCGGGCCGCAGCGAGGGCCACGGCGGCGGGGTCGGACGGGTCGATCGGGGTCGCGGCCCCGTCGGTCGGGCCGGCTGCCTCGGCGGGATCGGCGGCGGCGCCGATCCCGCCGGCCGCCGCCCCGATCAGCGCCGCCGGCCGCCCGGCCCCCTGCCGTGCCGGGACGGCCGCCGCCTCCTGAGCCACGTCGTGGCGCAGGCCGAGCCGGCTGAACGCGAACTCGGCCGCGTAGCCGAGCATCGCCGTGGCGTACACCGCCTCGCCGCTGCCAAACAGATGATCGGAAAGGCTGGCTACGCCCTCGTTGACCGCCATCAGTGCTCCCGTTCGCTGGCACTCGACGCGGCATCGCCGGCTGCGGTGCCACCCGGTTCGGTACTACTGGGTTCGGTACTGGCTGGTTCGGTACTGGCTGGTTCGGCGCCGCGCGATTCCGAGGCGGTCGGCACGGACCGGTCGGTGCCCGCGGGCCCGGTGGCCTCCCGGAGCAGGGTCGTGAGCTGGGCCAGCTCGACGGCGAACCCGTCGGCGTCGGAGCGGGACAGCCCACCGATCTCCACCGTGCACCCACCGGCGGCCGCTGGCCGGGCCCGCACCCATACCCGGCGGCGGCGCACCCGAAGACTCGCGATCAGCCCGACGATGATGAGGACCGCGAAGAGCAACGCCTCGCCCTTGAACGGGTCGGACTTGACCTGGAAGGTGGCGAACTCGGCTACGCGGTCGGCCTCGAGGCTCATCCCGCCGGGTAGCCCGGTAAGGGTGCGCTGCCGCGGGTTGTCGAGGGCCAGGACCTGCGCGGTGCGCTCGCTGCCCGCCGGACCCGTCATCGTGATCTGGCGCAGGTCGCGGGTGTCGACCGTGTAGACGTTCTGTGGAATGCCCTCGTTGAGATGGAGGTTGCCGACGAATCCCGTGATCGTCAGACCGGGCGCGCGGGCGGCGGGGAACGCGGAGACGTATCCCTGGGTCGGGTCGAGGCGGGTGGTCGGCGTGAACACGCCGCTGAAGGCCAGCTGCTGGGGCTCCTTGCGGACGCCCAGCGCGGGCAGTCCGGTATCGGGGATCTTGACGGTGCAGGTTGAGGTGAACATGCCGTCCCGCGGGGTACACGGCACGTTCGCCTCCCAGACGACCTTGCGCGCGGCGTCGCGAAGCACGAAGTGCGGGGCGAATCCATGCCCGATGAGGTAAATCTTGGCGTTGCCGATCACCAGCGGATGGTTGACGCGGATGGTCGCCTTGCGGGTCGGGGCGTTCAGCGCGGCGGCATACGTGACGTCGGCGCGGAAGTCGGACGGCTGGCCGCTTGGCTGGAACGTGGCGTTGAACCGGTCCAGCGTGAGCGAGAACGGACGCAGCTTCGCGGTGTCGACGCGCTGACCAGCGTTGAACTGGTCATAGGAGATGATCGTGTTCGCGAACCCGCTCCCGGAAACGACGAGCACGGTCCCGGAGTATCCGTACCAGGAACCGAAGCCCACCGCGGCGAGCAGCCCCACCAGGGCAATGTGGAAGACGAGGTTGCCGGTCTCGCGCAGGTACCCCTTCTCCGCTGCGACGGAGTGGTCGGCAGTCCCCTTCGCGTCGTGGGCCTCCCCAGCCGTGGCCGTGGCCCGGAAGCGCCGTCGGCGCAGCGCCTGCCGGGCAGCCGCCATCGCGTCGGCGGGCTCCATCGGACTCGTCCAGGCGCTGCCGCCGGGCAGCCGGCCGGGCCGGGCCGGGGCCTTCGGCGGCGCGGTGAACAACGCTCTGGCATGCCAGCGGATCCGGGACGACAGGCAGCCAATCAGGGAGATGAACAGCAGCAGGTAGATCGCTGCGAACCAGGGCGCGGCGAAGACGTCAAACCCGGAGAACCGGTCGAGCAGCGGACCGAGGGTGGGGTGGTCGGCGCGGTACTGCTCCACCCGCATCGGGTTGATGGCGCGTTGCGGCAGGAGCGATCCGGGCACGGCAGCCAGGGCCAGCAGGAACAGCAGCAGCAGCGCGGTACGCATGCTGGTGAGCTGACGCCAGGACCGGACGGCGAGGGCAAGGGCCGGATGCCGGGTGAACCGGCCACCGGCGCCGGGAGCGCGCCCCGGTCCGTCGGTCGGCGTACCGGGGTCGTCGGACGACGGACCGGCCGCGCTGTCCGGCGGGTCGAACGCCTCGGGGGCTGCGGCGCGGGCGTCGGCATGCCCCTCGGGCAGACGGCGCGCGCTGGCCGCCGCGTCGGAGCCGAATCCCGCGGACTCGACGGCGGAATCGAGGTCGGACTTCTCAAGGTCGGGCTTCTCAAGGTCGGACTCGACCTCGACAGTGTTGATGGGTTCGACGTCGACGGGCCCGGCGGCGAGTGGCGCGGGATCGACGGCGAGTGCTGCGGGATCGACGGTTCCGGACGCAGGCGCGAGCCGGGCGTTCGAACGGGTTGAGGAGGTCACAGCGGCGTCTCCGAGAAGCCGGGGGCGTAGGGCCGTAGGTTCGCAACCAGGTCGGCCCACTCCCCCGTGAGTTGAAGCACTCCGACCGTGACGAGCAGCATGCCGCCGAGCAGGGTCAGGATGCGGGTATGCCGTCGCAGCACCCGCAGGGCGCCGACGGCACGTCGGAAAGCCAGTCCGACGGCGAGGAACGGCAGCCCGAGCCCGAGGCAGTACACCGCGGAGAGGACCGCTCCCCGCTGCGCCGTCGCGCTCGTCACCGCCAGCCCCAGGACGGCCGACAACGTCGGGCCGAGGCAAGGCGTCCAGCCGATTCCGAAGAGCGCCCCCAGCACGGGCGCGCCGAGCAGGCCGGACGCCGGCAACCGGTGGATGCGCCACTCCCTGTTCGCCCAGGACAGCCGGGAGAACACGCCGGCAAACGCGAGTCCCATCACGATGGTGACAACCCCGAGGAGCTGGCTGACGCCGACCTGATGGCGGGTGAGCCACTGCCCGAGCCCACCGAACGCCGCGCCGTAGGACACGAAGACCGCGGTGAAGCCGAGCACGAACAGACCCGTGCCCGCGGCGACCCGCCCCCCCGCGCGCAGCCGGTACAGCCGCGGCCCGGGCGACCCGGTCCCCTCGTCGTCCCGGGCGAGGGCACCAGAGACCGCCGCCCCGCCGGCCACCGCCATGCCCGGCACCGCTACGGACACCGCCGGCACCGCTACGGACACCGCCGGCATCGCCGGTGCCCGGCCCGGCAGCCCGCCCGGGGTGGCGGCAACTCGCCTCGAACGATCCTGAAGCTCCGCCCCGGACAGGCCGGTGACGAAGCTGAGATAGCCCGGCACCAGCGGAAGGACGCAGGGGGAAAGAAAAGAGAGCAGTCCCGCCGCGGCGGCGACCGGCGCGGCGAGCAGGACCGGCCCGTCGGTGATGAGCCCGACCACGCTCACCGCGGGTCCTCCGCCCCGGGCAAACGGTGCCCGCTCACGCCTCGGCCTGCAGACGGCCCAACGCGGGCTTCAGGTCGTCGGGCAGCACACCACCGGTGAACCGGGCCGCGATCCGCCCGTTCTGGTCGAGCACGAACGTCGACGGGAGGCCCGGAGCGACCGGCCAGCCCGCGGCGAGGGTGCCCAGCTTGTCGACGATGCTCGGGTAGGACCTGCCGAAGTCCTGCGTGAAGGCCTTCGCACCGGAGACGGTGTCCTTCTCGTTGACACCGAGGAACGCCACCGTGGGGTTGTCCTTGGCCAGCTGGACCAGGCCTGGCGTCTCCGCGCGGCAGGGAGCGCACCACGAGGCCCAGAAATTGATCACAACGATCTTCCCTCGGTAGGACGAGAGGTCGAGGGAGGTCCCGTCGAGAGTCTTACCGGACAGGGGGGGTGCTGGATGCCGGTTTCCGGGGGCGGCGAAGTCCTGCCCGGCCGCCTGCTGGACGAAGCCGTAGCCCCCACCACCGGTGGCGTCGACCGAGTTCGCCCCGGGGGAGCAGGCGGCCAGCAGCCCGGCCGCCGCGAGCGCCACGGCGGCCAAGGCGATGCGTCCCGCCCGGCGGACACGGCGGGCCGACCAGGCCCGGCGTGTCCGCCGCATCGGGGCAATGCCTGTCACCGGCGGGTCCGACCTGTCATCCGACGCGGACCGCCATCCCTTCTCCGCCACGCGAACCAGTATGTGCCCTGCCCCTTCCCACCCGGGAACCTGTCTACGACCAACTGTAGAACTCAACTCAGGGTAGGTGGAGGGGCCGCGAGACGCGCATGGGCTTCTCGACGAAGGACACCTGTGGGCTCCATCTGCCAGGCGGGCACCGTTCCGCCGCCGTCACCGGCCGCCGGCCACCGGCGGGACCGGGAGCGGACGGTAACCGCGGATCTGAAAACGGGCCGTGACGGTGGCGCTCCCGGGGAAGGCGGTTTCGGCCCGTCGGCGCAGCTGGTCGGGCGCCCGGTGATGGCCGGTCGGGCCCATCAGAGCCAGGTCGACGATCTGGTCGGTGTTCAGCGTGAGCGGAACGTCAACGTGCTCGACAATGATCGGCTCGAACCGTCCGGTGGTCCGTTCGTCGAGCCGGTCGCTCTTGCCCGCCTGTATCCCGACGAGTCCGAGCGGGCCGTGCAGCTCGGCGAGATGGCCCGGCCCGGGGGTGACGACGATGAGCAGCCCGTCGGGGCGCAGCACCCGGTGCATCTGGGCCAGGTTGCGCGGCGCGAAGACGTCGAGGAGCACGGCGACGGCGTGGTCGGCCACCGGCCAGGGGGCGGCGACGTCGAAGGAGACCGCGCCGATCCGGGGATGGGCACGCGCCGCGCGACGCAGGGCGTACTTGGAGACGTCGACGGCGAGGCCGACGGCGTCCGGTCGCGCACCGACCACGCCGGCCAGATGGTGCCCGGTCCCGGCACCGACGTCGAGGATCACCCGACCGGGCGGCCCGAATGGCCCGGATAGCCCGGATGGCCCCCCGGGGACGGGATACGCGATCTGGGCCAACCGGGCGGTGAGCGGCCCGTAGTGGCCACCACCGAGGAAGGACTCCCGCGCGGCGACCATGACGGCGCTGTCGCCGACGACCCGCCGAGTCCGGCCGGTGCGCAGGTTGACATAGCCGCCGCGGCCGACGTCGAAGTCGTGCCCGGCGGGACAGCGCAGGGATCTGTCCACCGGGTGCAGCGCGTCGCCGCACACGGGGCAGCGCAGGAACGGCAGCACGGCCCGCAGGGCCGCGAGGGCCGGCGGGGCAGCGACGGCCGGCGCCGGTGACTCGGGACCGGTGGAGTTCGTCAGGCGCCGACCGATCCAGGCGTGTTCGCGGTCGGCCCGTTCGGCTCCGCGTACTCGACGCCGACGAGCTCGGACTCCCGGTAGACGGCCGTGGTGACGCTCGCCAGCCCGCACTGCCGCCGGTCGGGACGGTGCCAGAGGGGCACTCTCTCCAGGGCACGCCGAGCCGTCCAGACCGGAAGCTGGTGGCTGACGAGCACGACGTGCCGACCGGGGTGGGCGTCGCGCCATTCCACGACAGCCACGAGCATCCGCGCGGCGATCTCGTCGTACGGTTCGCCCCAGGATGGGCGGAACGGATTGAGTAGCAGGCGCCACAGGGCGGGGTAGCGGACCACCGCCGGGCCGGCCTCGAACGTTCTGCCCTCGAAGGCGTTGCGGCTTTCGATCAGCCGCGGGTCGGCCTGGACGGCGAGTGCGTGCGCCGCGGCGATGGGCGCAGCGGTCTGCTGGGCACGATCCAGCGGACTCGCGACCACGGCCGCGACGTCCAGCTCCGCGAGGAACTCCGCGGTGACCTTCGCCTGCTGCTGGCCCTTGTCGGACAACCGGAACCCCGGCAGCCGGCCGTAGAGGATCTTCTCCGGGTTGAAGACCTCGCCGTGGCGAACCAGATGCACCCGGGTCAACGAAGTCGGCTCCGTCATGCCCGCCCCTCGGGAGAGGCGGAGACGGTCACCGGTTCGGGTACCGCTGCGGCGGCACGTGCGGCCGCCGGTGCCGCCGCAGCGATCCGCTCCACCGTCTCGTCGTCATGCGCGGCCGAGACGAACCACGCCTCGAACGCCGACGGCGGCAGGTAGATCCCGGCGTCGAGCATGCTGTGGAAGAACGCCGCGTACCGGGCGGTGTTCTGCGCCTGGGCGCCGGCGTAGTCGACCACGGTGGCGGCGTCGGTGAAGAAGAAGCTGAACAGCGATCCGGCGCTGCTCGGCAGGTGGGCCACGCCCTCCTCGGTCAACGCGGTTGAGACGATCCCGGCCACGTCGGCGGCGCGGGTGTCGACGGTGGCGTAGACCTCATCGGTGCAGGCCCGCAGGGTGGCGAGTCCAGCGGCGACGGCAATCGGGTTACCCGACAGCGTGCCCGCCTGGTACACCGGGCCGGCGGGTGCGAGCCTGGCCATCACGTCCGCCCGCCCACCGAAGGCCGCCGCGGGCAGCCCGCCGCCCATCACCTTGCCGAAGGTGAACAGGTCCGGCGACCAGTCCTCGATCGCGCCCTCGTTGCCCCACCAGCCGGCGCGTGAGATGCGGAACCCGGTCATCACCTCGTCGAGAATGAGCAGCGCGCCGTGGATGTCGCACAGCCGGCGCAACCCGGCGTTGAAGCCGGGCAGCGGCGGGACGACCCCCATGTTGGCGGCGGCGGCCTCCGTGATGACCGCCGCGATCGTCTCACCGCGCTCGACGAAGACCGCCTCGACCAGCGCGAGATCGTTGTAGGGCAGAACGATGGTGTCCGCGGTGGCGGCGCCGGTGACTCCCGGGGTGTCCGGCAACCCGAGGGTCGCCACTCCGGAACCAGCGGAGGCGAGCAGCGCGTCAACGTGCCCATGGTAGCAGCCGGCGAACTTGATGATGGTCGACCGGCCGGTGAAACCCCGGGCCAGCCGCACGGCGCTCATCGTCGCCTCGGTGCCGGAGTTGACCAGGCGTACCTTCTCGACCGGGCCGACCCGGTCGACGATCAGCTCCGCGAGCTCCACCTCCCCCGGTGTGGGGGTGCCGAAGCTGGTGCCGGCCGAGACGGCGCGCGACACCGCCTCGACGACGGCCGGATGGGCATGGCCGAGGATCATCGGCCCCCACGAGCACACCAGGTCGATGTAGGTACGCCCGTCCGCATCGGTCAGATAGGGGCCGTTGCCCGCCACCATGAAGCGCGGCGTGCCGCCGACGGCACGGAAGGCTCGGACCGGAGAATTGACCCCACCGGGAACAACACGCTCGGCGCGCCGGAACAGCTCCTCGGATGCCGGCGCGGCAGACGGAACCACCATGCCCACGATCCTCGCAGGTCGGCCCCGCCTCCCGCTCCCCACGTGCCCGGTGGCACGCCGCGTCCTCCTCCCCGGTCCATGCTCCGCGTTGACCCACCCGCCACCATCGCTGGAAGCCATCGCTGGAAGCCGCCGGTGGACGGGGGTCTGCCCCGGCCGCCCACCGACGGCGGCTCGTGCGCCCGGTCCTCCCCGGACACCCGCGGCCGTCGGTCGGCCGCTGTCCCTCCCAGGCCCCGGCGTTCGGCGATCCACCGCCGGTCGGCCCGATCTCGATGGGCGAGGACTACCGCGAGGGCTACAAGGAAGACGACGTTGTCCTGGTGGTTGTCCTGGTGCTGCTTGCCCTAATGGTGCCCGGTACGCCGCCCACACGACCCACTCCAGTCAATGATCATTATGGATCATTGAGGCAAGCCTGGCCCACGCCGGACGGATTCCGCCTCGGGACGGCCGCGGGATGAGGAGTTTCTCGCCGAGGCAGGTAATACTCGCCCGTGGGCACGTGAGAACGGCGGAATCAGGCGGTCATAGCGACACGTGCCTTGCCAACAAATCGTTGAAGACCGCGACCGGCTTCGCCCAACCCAGCGTCTGCCGCGGCCTGCCATCCAGCTGTTCGGCAATTTTATCAAGCCCGGCCTGGGCATGCAACGACAGGCCGGTTCCCTTCGGAAAATACTGGCGCAGCAACCCGTTGGTGTTCTCGTTCGACCCGCGCTGCCACGGCAAGTGCGGGTCGCGGAAATAGACGGGCAGGCCGGTGGCGACGGTCATGTCGACGATCCGCCCACGGGCCACGGTCGTCCGGGACCGGTTCACCCGCCTGGCCCGGCCCTTGCGCAGCGCGAGCGTCAGCTGGGTCCGCAGCCCGCCACGGACCTGCGCCTCCACCGCCCGATAGACCTGCCCGCCGCCGTTACGCTCGATTTCTCGTGAGATCGTCGAGTGGTGCCGGCCGAATTCCTTCGCGATGAACCGAGCCGATCGGCTCGTGCTCAACTCCCGGGAAATCAGCTCCCGTTCCTCGATTGTCAACTGCTCCCGCCGGCCCATCCACCATCCAGTCCCCCGACGCCATCACGATCATCCCGTCCGGGCGTCGCTACGACCATTTGACCCCGCCGTCTGATGACCTCAGAATTCGCGGCACGCCGTCTTCGAGGTACTACACGTCAGATCTTCGGGGGACACTCGACGTGACAGAGACGCAGCCCGTTAACCAGCGTGTACTGAACAGCCCGAGTGATCATCAGTCGAAATTCGTTGGCGGCCTCGCCCTCAAGGACTGGCGAGGTCGTATAGTATGAATTGTAGAGTGCTGCCAGATCCAGTAGATAGCGGACGAGAATGGCCGGGCTATCCTCGCCTGTTGCTCTGGTAATCTTGCTTGGCAACTCCTGCAACTTGAGAATGAGCTGCGCCTCTTGGTCGCTGACCTCGAAATGTGTCAGGTCAACTAGACTCGGCACGGGCTTGCCCCATTTCCGTAGGATTGCCCGTGCGCGGCATGCGGTGTAGACGACATACGGTCCTCCTGACTTCTCGAAGGCCGTCAAGGTCGGAGAAAGATCTCCGCGAGCCATGGCGACAGTCGTCTTCATGTCCTGCTTGAGGTCGTTGAAGACGAGCGAGCCGACCGCCAGCTGCTGGGCGGCGACGGAGAGTTCCTCCTCCGTCATCGTGCCGCGCTCCGCAGACCTCTTCCAAAAGTGCTCGAATGACATCTTCAGTAGATCGTTCACTCCGGCGACGCTGTCTCGGCTTGAGAGCTTCCGGCCAGTCTTCTCATCGACGTAGAAGCCGAAGTAGATGTGCCGGAGGTCCAGTTCGTCACGGCTTGCGATACCCAGGACCTCGACAGCTTGAAAGAGCCGCGCGAAATGGACGCGCTGCTCTTGGCCCACGACATAGTAGATGCCGGACGGGTCGAAGATATCACGGCGGAGCTTGATGGCTCCGACGTCGCGTGTCGCGTAGATGCTCCGGCCGTCCGACCTGCGGACCACGAACCGCTCGTTTCCTGGAAGAGGAACGACGATGGCTCCGAGATCCTTTCGGGCGAACTCCACAGTCCGGTCGCGAACGGCGGAGGTGATCTCACCGGCAGACATGGCCTGCTCGATCTTGGCGATTTCCTCGCGCAGGCGACTCTCCGTGAACTCGAATGCCCGGCCGTCGCGCAGAGCGGTCTCGATCACCTCATTACCGGCCTGGAAGTAAAAGCTTTCACCGATCGTGAAGTCGATGTGGATGTCGAGTGCTTCATAGAAAGAACGGAAATCTGCAAGGCTCCAGTCCACCATCTTGGACCAGAGTTCCACCTCCTCGGAGTCTCCGCCCTCCAGCCTCGCAAAGCGGGCATCCGACGCCTCCACGTAACCCTTGAACGCAGACTCAAGCGCATCCTTGCTGTCCACGCCCGGGAAATAGCGCTGGAGCACGGCGGCATCCGATTCGCTGGCGCCGCCCAGCCCTCCGCCGGAGGCAACCACCCTCTCCAGCGCGCGGCGGATGGCGTAGATCTCCAGCAGGCGATCGTTCTCGGTCATGGCCGCGGGAAACATATCGCCGAAACGGCGAAACCCCTCCAGCATGAAACCGAATCCGCCGAAGTCATTGATGTGGTTCAACCGGTATACGAGCGCACCGCATGCTTGGTGTAGATTGCCGAGCACATGCCCAATGATAGTTGATCGGACGTGTCCAGCGTGAAGCTTCTTCGCGACGTTCGGCGACGAGTATTCGATGATGAGGGTCCGCCTGGCGGCACTGTCGTTCTCGCCGAATCTATCGCCAAGGCTGTTGATCCCCTGGACGGCCTGCGCCAGCCAGTTATCGGACAGCGTGAGATTGATGTAGATGCCTTTGGCGGTGGCCTCGGAAATTACCTTCTTGAGCTCCTCGACCTGTAGGGCCTCGATGGCCCGCGGAATGTAGGTCCTAACGAACTCTTTCGCGCCCGCCTCTTTAAGGAGCATCGGCATCTTAACCGTCACGTCGGCGCCGAACTTCTCTCGGGAGATCAACTCGATCTCTGCCGTGAGATCGGAACGCGCAAACTTCTCCTGCAATGCTTGCGTGACGATCGCACTTAGCCTTGCCAGCGGATAGTCGCGTGACGAAGGAAAGGCCGCGGGGCGAGACCCGCGAACCTGGTCGCGGAGATCTTCGATATCACGCCTACGCGTGGAGGTCACCTGGGCAAGCATATTCACGGCCCAGAGTTTATCAGGGCGGCATAGATTGGCTGGTGGAGGCGGTGTTTGCCCGTTCCTCAGTGGGCGTTCTGCACGCTTTCGTCGGGCCTCAGCTTGAGTTGATCTCTGGGGTGGCCGGTGGGTCGGGCT
>NZ_CDWWXA010000049.1:0-31920 GCF_977971845.1 Frankia sp. CeCAU1
CAAACGAGGCGGCTCTCTACCGAGCCGGTCACAGGCCCAGGTCGTTGATGATCCGGCTGAGCTGATCGGGCGTGACGGACGGCTGCGGACTATCGACCGTGAGGCGGTTCATCGCCTCCAGGTAGACGTCCACTTGTTCCCTTTCATCCAAATAGGCGGTAAATATTCACACGGTTTTGTGATCCGGGCAGGGCTGTGCGCCGCGCGGCCACTCGTCCAGGTAGCGCACCGCCACGGTGATGGTGTCACGCAGTTCCCGCCGTGGCGATGTCGACCTGCTGGTTGCGCCGCACCATGTCGACGATCCGGTTCACCGGTCCCACCACGAACAGCTCGTCCCCGGGCCGGAGCCGGGTGTGGCGTCCCGGCCGGTAGTCCGGCCCGCCACCGGGAGCCCCCTGGCCGTCCCGCTCCACGCCGTCGTCGGTGTCCGCGCCGCTGTCCAGGTTCACGCCGCTGTCCAGGTTCACGTCTCCGCCGGTGTCCGCGTTCGCGGCCGCGGTGATCACGGCGAGCACCCGGGTCCCGGTGGACAGCTCCCACAGGGTCGGGCCGACCAGCCCGCCGCCGGCGTGGATGGTCATCCTGGCCACCAGGAACGGCGTGCGCTGCACGTAGAAGGTACTGATGACGTCGTAACCGAGCGCCGCGCCGACGAAATACGGCGTGGCCAGGGCGGACGCGCTGCGTGCCGTATGGATGCCGAAGCGCCGCTCGACCTCGTCGGCCATCGTGGTGTCGAAGATCCGCAGCACTACTCGCAGGTCGGGGTGGTGCGTGTCCGGGTCGGACTCCCGTATCCGGCCGCGGGACCACCCGCCGCCCCGCCGGGCGACGCTGCGGGCCGCCCACGCCCCCAGCAACTCCTCGTGCGCTTCCCGGGCCGACAGCACGGCCTCCAGGTTCGCGACGTCGTCGCTGGTGAGCACCGCGATCGTGGCGGCGTGGGCAAGGCCGGCCTCCAGCAGCGTCGAGCGGACGGTGGCATCCCCGATGATCACGGGCACCCCACGTTCACGGGCGACGGGCAGGTACCGGTTGTTCTCGTCACGCTCGATCACCACCACATGCCGGCCCGCGCGCACCAGGCCGTTCATCGTGGCGACCCCCACCGAGCCGAGCCCGCATAGAATGACGTGCCCACGCACCGCCCCGGCCCGCCCGCGTCCCATCACCCGCTCCAACCGACGGCTGATGATGATGTTGGTAATGAACGCATAGACGACGGCGATCGACAGGGCGCCGAGCAGCATCAGTCCGATGCCGAACACCTGTAACCACTCGTCGGCGGCGCCGAAGTTGAAGTCGCCGTAGCCGACCGTGGCCATCGTCGCGACCGTGAGGTAAAGCGCGTCCAGCGGGCCGAACTCGGCGGGTGCGGCCTCGTTGTGGTTGGCGTAGGTCAACCACAACACGACCGTACCGACCATCATGATCGTTACTACGGCGGCGAGTGCGAACCGGAAGGGGGGGTCGAACTCCCCACGGATCATCGAAACGATCTCCCGGAACCTGGCCACCGTGGCCCGCCAGACCCCCTGGGCCCCCCCGGGCTCGCGGGGATCGCCGGGATCGCCGGGATCGGCCGAGCCGCCGGCCAGCGCGGCGAACAGCCGCGCGTCGTGCAGGCCCGCAACCGTCATGCCCCGCTCGTGGAACTCCGACAGCCGCCCGAGGAGCGTCAGCCGGTCGCCGGGACGCAGCGAGACGTCGCGGGGCGGGCAGAGCTCGGGGAGACGCTCCCCCGCGCGGCGCAGCGAGATCGGGGTCAGATCGCCATAGCGGGCCCGGAAGGCATGCCGGCCTATGATCGACTCCTCGATCACCGCGAAGACCTCGGCATCGGACCGTTCGTCCATCGGGAAGGCATGCATCACGTCCGAGCGGAGGCACGCCTCGACAAAGCTCGGCCCCGCGAGCTCGGCCCGGTTCAACACCCGGACCTGGCTGAGCGCGTCCGCGAGCTGGTCGCCGAGCTGGCGGTTACTGATGGCCACGACGAGCCGGACACCGGGGGCCGTCTCGGCCGCGACCAGCGCCGTGCCCAGGTTGTCGAGGTCCGTCTCGTGACAGGACACGACCGCGAGCGCCGCAGCGATGCCGGCCTCGCGCAGCGCCCCGGCGCCCCGGGTACTCTCCACCAGGACCCGCACGCCCCACCGCTCCACCCTGCGCCGGGTGGCGGGGGCGACCCGATCGTCGATGGCCACCACCGTCACACCCGACGCCCGGAGCTGTTCGGCCAGCCGGAGCCCCAGGTTGCTCAGCCCGCAGACAATGACGTGACCCGACGAGTCGGAACCACCCGAACCACCGAAGGCGCCCGAACCTCCCGAGCCGCCCTGACCGTTGACGGCGCCATGCCCGCTGAGGACACCATGACCATCGAGGACACCATGCCCGCTGAGGACACCATGACCATCGAGGACACCATGCCCGCTGAGGACACCATGACCATCGAGGGCACCATGCCCGCTGGCGGTGCCATTGCCTCCGGTCGCGCCGGGACTTCCAGAACCCGCTGCCATGCCACCCCCCTCCAGCACGCCGAACCGGTCCCGTCCCGGTCATGCCTCGACCGGACCATCCTCAACCGGATCGGTCCGGGGCCGATCAACACCGCTCGGCACGCCGTGGCGCACCTGGCCGGTCCTCGCCGGACCCGGCCGGGATCGGGCGCGCCACAGGGGAACAGGCACCGCGCTGAGGTGGGGTATGGGGACTCGTCCACTGCCGCCAGTTTGTCATACCGGCCCGCGGCGACAGCCGGGCACGGACCCGATGGGCGGATCCGCCGCCTCCGATAGTCTTTTCCACCGGTAAGTGGCGAAACGGTTCGGATTCGGCTACCCAGGCAGGGCGGAGAGCAGCAGTGAAGGCGAACGAAACTACTCTGGGTGAACTCCTCCAGGGTCAGTGTCAGTACGTCGTCCCGTTGTACCAACGCCCCTACAGCTGGGAACGCGCCAACCTGCGGCAACTCTGGGCCGACATCACGAGCGTGGCCGCCGCCGGTCCAGCGGCAACACACTTCCTGGGTTCGCTGGTTCTCGCGCCGAGCCCGTCAACCACGCCGGCCGGAGTGGCGATCTGGCTGGTGGTGGATGGTCAGCAACGGCTGACGGCGCTGAGCATCCTGCTCTGCGCCGTCCGCGATCATGTCCGAGATGACGATCAGATGCTCGCGGCGAAAATCGACGATCTGTACCTCATGAACAGGTACGCGGCCGGCACCGAACGTTACACCCTGTTACCGACGCGAGCCGACCGGACCGCCTGGACCGCTCTCGTCGAGCGGTCGCCGGAGGCAGGAGGCCGGGCGGGGATCGGCGACGCATACCAGTTCTTCCGCAAGGAACTCGCCGCGTTGCGCGACACCGACGACCCGCTGGACGCAGCACTGATCGAGCAGGCCGTGGTCGGTCAGCTCGCAATCGTGGAGATCGCCGCGCATGTCGACGACGACGTCTACCGCATCTTCGAATCGCTCAACCACACCGGCCGCCGGCTCACCCAGGCGGACCTGCTGCGCAACTACCTGTTCATGCGGCTACCCACCCGAGCGGACCGGGTGTACGACTGGCGGTGGTTCCCACTCCAGGAACTGCTCGATGACAGACTGGAGGATCTGGTCTGGCTCGACCTCGTGCTCCGCGGCGACGACCGTGCCACCAAGGAGACCGTGTACCAGTCGCAGCGGCAGTATCTCCAGACGCTGCCGGACGAGGACGCCATCGAGCAGTGGATCTCCGAGCTGCATGCAAAGGCCCTGCTGTTCAGCCGGATCCTCGATCCGGACCGGGAGGAGGACCCGGTCCTGCGGCAGGCCCTGCACCGGCTGCGCCGGTGGGGGGCGGACGTCGTCCGGCCGATCGTCCTACACATGCTGATCGCGCATGCGAATGACCGTCTCGACGCCACCGAGACCGCCGCGGCACTCCGGGTGGTGGAGAGCTACCTGGTGCGGCGGATGCTGGTCGGCATCGCGAGCGCCAACAGCAACCGCATCCTCATGTCGCTCGTCAAGGAGCTCGGCGACCAGACACCGACCGCCGCCGCGGTCACACGGGTTCTCTCCGGCCCGCGTAAGAAGTTCCCGACCGATCAGCCTGTGAAGGAAGCCGTCCTGCTCAATCCCTTCTACTGGACCGGACGCGGCCCTCAGCGCACCTATGTGTTGCGCAGCCTGGAAGAGGATTACGAGCATCTCGAACCAGTCGACTGGGGCGTGAAGCTGACGGTTGAACACATCCTCCCCCAGTCATTGTCGAGACCGGGATGGAAAGCGGTTCTCGACGCCGATGCCCACGAGGGTGAGACGCGCGACGAGCTGCACCGCAGGCTCGTCCATACTCTGGGCAATCTGACGCTCACCGCCTATAATCCGAAACTCGCCGATCACGAGTTCACCGAGAAGAAGAAGCTGCTGGCCGACAGCGGGCTGGCGATGAACCGAGAAATCGCCGGTCAGGACAGATGGGGCCGGGAGGAGATCCAGAATCGTGGCCGGGCGCTCGCCGAGCGGATCGTGAAGATCTGGCCCGGCCCGGACGAGTCCGTAGTACCGCCGTCCCAGGACCAGCGATGGACCCTGATGAGCCGGGTACTGGCCGCGATCCCACCCGGCCGCTGGACCAGTTACTCCGACGTCGCGGAGGTGATCGGGTCCCACGCCGTCGCGGTGGGAGCCAAGCTGGCCAGTGCCCGGATCTCCAACGCCCACCGCGTCCTGCTCCTGAACGGTTCCGTCCCCCCGGACTTCCGCTGGCCCGATCCGGAACGCACCGACGATCCACGGGAGATCCTGACCGCCGAGGGTGTCATTCTCAGCAGGTCGGGCCGGGCACTGGCCCGCCAACGCATGACCGCCGCCGAGCTCGCCGCCGCCGCCGATCTCGAAACCCCGGAAGAGAGCCAGGGCGCCGCCGGAACCAAGGAACGTCTGTGGGCCGCCCCGGCCGCCCGGTCCGCCGTGGGGCTCGCGGTCGGCCTGTGGCCATCAGAGCGGCGCGCGGCGGCGCCCACGGACGATGCGAACTCCGGCCTCTCCTACCGGGACCGGGTCCGGGGCTGCCTGCTGGGCGGGGCGTTGGGAGACGCGCTCGGTGCGGCAATCGAATTCCAGTCGCTTGACGAGATCCGACGGGAGTACGGGACGGCGGGGGTCATCGGCCTCACGGCCGCCTACGGGGTACACGCTCCGTTTACAGATGACACCCAGATGACGCTCTTTACCGTGGAGGGTCTGATCCGGGCCTCGGTCCGCAGCCGTTCCCGGGGCATCGCCGATCCGCCCGCGGTGCTGTGGCGCGCCTACCAGCGTTGGCTCACGACGCAGCGGCGGACCGGTCCGGCCGCCGGGGAGGTGGACGGCTGGTTGGCGGCGCAGCAGCTGGTGTATGCCCGGCGCGCTCCGGGGAACGCCTGCCTGTCCGGGCTGGGGCGCCCCGAGATGGGCACGCTCGCGCGGCCGGCGAACCCCGGCAGCAAGGGATGCGGGGCGGTGATGCGCTCGGCCCCGTTCGGGCTGCTCCGGCGGGGCCCGGAAACCTCCTTCGACCATGCGGTCGCATGCGCCGTGTTCACCCACGGTCATCCCTCCGGGTACCTCGCCGCGGGCGCGTTCGCATGGATCGTCGCCGCGATGGTGGACGGCGCTAGCATCACCCAGGCCACCGCATCGGCCCTCGGCCGCCTGTCGGCCGAACGCGACGGCAAGGAAGTGGCCAGAGCTCTGCGGGCGGCGCTCGGAACGGCAGCGGACGGTGCGCCCACGGCGGAACGCGTGGAATCGCTGGGCGCCGGCTGGGTCGCCGAGGAGGCGCTAGCGATCGCGGTGTACTGCGCGGTGGCGGCGCCCGACGATCCGCAGACGGCGCTGCTCGCGGCAGTCAACCACTCCGGCGACAGCGACTCGACCGGTGCGATCTGCGGGAACCTCGTTGGCACCGCTCTGGGTGAGCCGGCGCTGCCGGCAGCCTGGCTGAAGGAGCTGGCGGGCTATGAGCTGGTCGGGCAGGTCGCGGACGATCTGGTAACCGAGATCGAGAACACCGCGACCGTCTCCGACGCCTTCGGCGCGGCCACCCCGGCCTGGTCCACCCGCTACCCCGGGAGCTGAGCTCACGCACATCAGCTCTCCCATCGGTTCGAGCTGTGCCGGTGCTCCGTGGTGCTTCCGGCTCACCTGGTCGGGGGACGTTAACCTGACCGTCCCCTGCCGAAGGTCCCTTTCGGCCACCCGGGGCGGCGAGGTGAGCTGGGCTGCGAGGTGAGTTGCATGAAGGGGCGGACAACAACGGGCCGGCGATGGATCGGGGCGGTGGCGCTGCTGGCGGGCGCGCTGCTCGTGCCGCTGGGATGTGGCGGCGGTGCCGGTGGCGGCGGCTCCACCGACGTCACCACGCCGAAGCCATCGGTGTCCGGCACCTCGCCGGTGCCTTCTCCGTCCGTGTCCTCCCGCTCGCCGGATGGACCGGTGGTGACGTCGCCTTCCACGACCGCGACGCCGCGGGAGCCGGTCTGGTCGAGCGAACCGCGCCGCGTCGAGCATCAGCTGTACGGTAACGCGACAGTCGTCGCGGTGCGCGGCGCGCACAACGTCGCCGGCGGGATGGCTTTCGATCGGCTGACGATCGAGTTCCAAGGGCAGATCCCTGGCTACGAGGTGCGTTACGTGGCCGAGGTGCTGTCGCCGGGCGAGGGCGTTGCGGTCCCGCTGCGGGGGCAGGCCTTCCTGGAGGTGGTGTTGTTCCCGGCCCTGGCCCACGATGAGACCGGTAGGTCGACGCTGCGCACACCGCGGGCCGGCGGCGGGCTTCCCGCGCTCGTCCAGTATCGGATGACCGGCGACTACGAGGGATACGTCCATTTCGGCCTGGGGGTCGACGATCGGGTCGGCTTTCGGGTGTTCGAGCTGTCGAACCCGTCGCGCGTGGTGATCGACCTCGCCGCCTGAGGCCTGCCGGTGAGGCCTCGGCCCGTGGCCTGCCCGCACCGCCCTGGCGCGGGCAGTTCCCTCTTTGCCTTCGCCGGTCATCGAGGCACACCGCGCCGCACCCCGAAAACCCAGCACAACAGCGTGATCAACTTAGGCTGCCCGGCACTGGCCCGGGAACGGCCCGTTCGGCATCGGGGGTCGGGACCTTCCGCACGTGCTCTCAGGACTGGCGCGATATGGGGTGCTTGGCCTCGGCAGAGAAACATACATGCCGGTCGGGGCACGCCGGAAGGTGCGCCCGCCCTGCGGAGATCGGGAGGCTGTCATGACGTACGTCCCACCTGGAAAGCCAGGCAGTATCGTCCATGTTACGGACCGGTACGAGAACTTCATCGGTGGAAAGTGGCTGCCGCCGCGGGCCGGTAAGTATTCGACCAACCTCAGCCCGGCCACGGCGCAGCCGATCTGTGAAATACCGCGGTCGGCGGCGGAGGATGTCGAGGACGCCCTGGACGCGGCGCACGCCGCCGCCGACTCCTGGGCCGCCGCGTCCCCGGCGGAGCGGGCCGAGGTGCTGACCGCGGTGGCGGATGCGATCGACGCCAACCGGGAGATGCTCGCGGTCACGGAGAGCTGGGAGAACGGCAAGCCGGTGCGGGAGACGCTGGCTGCCGACATCCCGCTGGCCGCCGACCACTTCCGGTACTTCGCCGCGGCGGCGCGCACCCTGGAGGGGTCGATCTCCGAGATTGACGGCAAGACCTACGCCTATCACTTCCATGAGCCGCTCGGGGTGGTCGGGCAGATCATCCCCTTCAACTTCCCGTTGCTGATGGCGGCGTGGAAGCTGGCGCCCGCGCTGGCCGCGGGTAACTGCTCGGTGATCAAGCCGGCGTCACCGACGCCGTGGTCGGTCCTCAAGTTCGCCGAGGTGATTCAGGACGTCATCCCGCCCGGCATCATCAACATCGTCAACGGGCCCGGCGCCGAGGTCGGCAGAGCCCTGGCCACCAGCCCGAAGATCGCGAAGATCGGGTTCACCGGTGAGACCACGACCGGCCGGCTGATGATGCAGTACGCGGCGCAGAACATCATCCCGGTCACCCTGGAGCTGGGCGGAAAGTCCCCGAACATCTTCTTCGAGGACGTCCTGGCCGCCGACGACGCCTATCTGAACAAGGCGGTCGAGGGGCTGGTGCTGTATGCGTTCAACAAGGGCGAGGTGTGCACCTGCCCGTCCCGGGCGCTGATCCAGGAGTCGATCTACGACGAGTTCATGGCGCGGGCGCTGGAACGGGTCGGCCGGATCCAGCAGGGCAACCCGTTGGACCCGGCGACAATGCTGGGCCCGCAGGTCTCCGCGCAGCAGCTGTCAAAGATCGGCTCCTACGTGGACATCGGCCTGGCTGAGGGCGCCGAACTGCTGGCCGGTGGGCACCGGACGCGGCCGGCCGGAGAGTTCACGAACGGCTACTTCTTCGAGCCGACGCTGCTGAAGGGCCACAACAAGATGCGGGTCTTCCAGGAGGAGATCTTCGGCCCGGTGCTGGCTGTCACCACCTTCAAGGACGAGGCCGAGGCGTTGGCCATCGCCAACGACACGCCTTACGGGCTCGGTGCCGGCGTGTGGACGCGGGACGGTGCCCGCCAGTTCCGGCTGGGCCGGGGCATCAAGGCCGGCCGGGTCTGGGTCAACTGCTACCACCGGTATCCGGCGGGCGCGGCATTCGGCGGATACAAGGTGTCCGGCATCGGCCGCGAAAACCACCGGATGATGCTGGAGCACTACAGCCAGACCAAGAACATGCTGGTCAGCTACGACGAGAACGCGCTCGGCCTGTTCTAGGGTTTCGGATTCCAGGGTTCCGGAGTCCTTTGGCATTTCCCACCGACGATTCCCCTGGCTGGAGGATGTTATGAAGGCAGCAGTTGTCACCGATTTCCGGGCACCGTTGCGTATCGAGGACCGGGACGTCCCGGTGCCGGGGCCGGGTCAGATCCTGGTACGGATGGAGGCCAGTGGCCTGTGCCACACCGACATCCACGCGGCGCACGGTGACTGTCCGGTGAAGCCGACTCTCCCGTTCGTCCCGGGTCACGAGGGCGTCGGCGTGGTCAAGGCCGTGGGCGCCGGGGTGACCGGGCGCGCGATCGGCGACCGGGTCGCGATCCCGTGGCTCGGTCACGCCTGCGGACGCTGCCGCTACTGCGTCGGCGGCTGGGAGACGCTGTGCGAAAGCCAGCGCAACAGCGGCTACTCGATCGACGGTGCGTTCGCCGAGTACGCGGTGGCCGACGCGGACTACACGGTGCCGGTGCCCGGTGACGTGCCGTCGTTCGACGCCGCGCCGCTGACCTGCGCCGGCGTGACCACCTACAAGGCCATCAAGGTAGCCGGGGTGACCCCGGCCGAGACGGTGGCCGTGTTCGGCATCGGCGGGCTGGGCCACCTGGCGTTGCAGTACGCCCGCATCGCGGGTGGTTTCACCGTCGGGGTCGATGTCACCGAGGCCAAGCTGGAGCTGGCCACCGAACTGGGCGCCGACCACGTGGTGAACGCGCGGACCGCCGACCCGGTCGAGGCCATCCAGCGGCTGGGCGGCGCCGACGTGGCGGTCGCGCTCGCCGCGTCGCCCCGTTCGTTCGAGCAGGCGTTCGCGTCGCTGCGGCGCGGCGGCCGGCTGGTCTGCGTGGCCCTGCCGGCGGATGGCACGATGTCCATCCCGATCTTCGACATGATCCTGAAGGGGATCACGGTCAAGGGATCGATCGTCGGCACCCGCAACGATCTGGCCGAGGTGTTCCGACTGCACGCGGCCGGCCGGACCAGGGTGATCGCTTCCGGCCGGAAGTTGGACGACGTCAACGCCTGCATGGACGAGGTCCTGGCCAGCAAGGTCCCGGCCCGGCTGGTGTTCGAGTTCTGATCTGGCCCGTTCCGACCGGCCCGGCTGATCCAATTTGATCAGGTCTAACACGGTCTGATCAGGTCTAACACGGTCTGACCCGGTCTGATCCGGTCCGCTTTGACCTTGCCCGCACGGCCATCGGTCCTCATCCCCGCCCCAACGGGGAAGAGAAGCACGAGGAGAATCCCGAAAGAGGGAAAGACCACATGAGTCCGCTTACCGTGGGCGTGGCCGTGGAGACCGCGCCCGGCGAGCGTCGGGTGGCCATGGTTCCGCAGGTCGTGGGCCGATTGGTCGGCTCCGGTCTCGACGTGCTCGTCGAGACCGGAGCCGGACGTGGCGCATGGTTTCCCGACGACGCCTATGCCGGGGCCGGCGCCACCGTCGTCGCACGGCTCGACCTGTTCGCGCGGGCAGACGTAGTGGTGTCGGTCAGCCTCCCGGACCCGCGGACGCGCGCGTTGCCGCGCGGCGGGCAGACCCTGGTAGGGCTGCTGGCGCCGTTGCCGCGGCCGCAGGTGATGGCGCAGCTGGCCGCGGTCAACCCCGAGTTCGCGCAGGCCGATGCCGCCCTGGTCGTCGGCGCCAACGACGTGACCAACCCGGCGGACCACCGTGGTCACGCGTGAACCCGGCCTCCTCGAAGACCTGACGGGCCTTGACCGTCAGTCACGATCTGGCGCATCGGCACCATCGCACCCGGCCCTACGCGGCGACGGCCTCCAGCGCGCGGTCGAAGTGCCGATGGGCGGCCACAGCCGTGGCGAACGCGGAACCGAAGTCGCCGAGCACGGACGGCCCCGCAAGGTCGCGGACCGTCACGATACCCCGGTCGGACACCACCGCGTCACCCTGGTCGGCGACCCGCGCGCCCGGCAAGGATGCGATCTCGAGCAGCGACACCCCCGCGCCGACCGCGCCGACCGGCTTCGCGTGCTTGTACGCCTCGCCGACATAGTGCACGGCCTCGCCGTTGTGTGTCAGTGCGGTGACACCGCGCTCGCCAGGGGCGACGAACACCGCGTCGTAGAGGACCGAGGACATGGTCACCAGCGTTCGGTCCACCGGCAACGCGTCGCCGGACACCGTGGCGAGCATGCCTCCGTGCGGCGCGAGAACCTCCAGGATCGCGCCCTGTTCGCGCAGCGCGGCGGTGGCCGAACGCAATGCCACCTCGTCCACGCCGTCCGCCGCGAGCACCGCGATCCTGCGGGTGGCCACCCGGCTGGGCTGGTCGGCCTGACTCAGCGCGGGTGAGGATCGTCCGTGGTTCGGGGTGCTCTCCGGTGGCACCGGCAGTCCGAGGTTCTCGGCGACCCCGGCCGCGAGTTCGTGGTCCACCTGGGCGAGATGTCCCAGGACACGCTCCTTGATCTGGGTGTAGTCGACCTTGCCGAGCTCAAAGCTGAACGCGTCGACGATGTGCCGCCGCTCCCAGGAGGACATGCTGTTCCAGAACAGGGTGGCCTGGCTGTAGAAGTCCTTGAAGCTCTCGCTCCGCTTACGGATCGTGTTCCCGTCGACCCGCTCGGCGTAGTGCACGTACCCGCCGTGCGCCGGATCGGAGAGCACCGGGCAACCGCCGCTGATCGAGTTCGGGAAGTACGACGTCTGGCTCTGCTGGATGCGATGCTGCCCGTAACCGTCGCGGGAGTTGTTGTGCACCGCCGCGACAGGCCGGTTGACCGGCAGCTGGGCGAAGTTCGGGCCGCCGAGCCGGATCAGCTGGGTGTCCAGGTAGGAGAACAGCCGGGCCTGCAGCAGCGGGTCGTTCGTGAAGTCGATGCCGGGGACGACGTTCTGTACGCAGAACGCCACCTGCTCGGTCTCGGCGAAGAAATTGCCGGGGTTGCGGTTGAGAACCAGCCGTCCCACCGGCCGCACCGGCACCCGCTCCTCAGGGATGATCTTCGTCGCGTCGAGAAGATCGAAGTCGAACGCGTGCTCGTCGGATTCCGGCACGAGCTGCACGCCGAGTTCCCACTCCGGGAACGTACCGTTCTCGATCGACTCCCACAGGTCCCGCCGGTTGAAGTCGGGGTCCCTGCCCGCGATCTTCTGTGTCTCGTCCCAGACCAGGGAGTGCGTGCCGAGCTTCGGCCGCCAGTGGAACTTGACGAAGGTCCCCTGCCCGGCGGCATCGACGAACCGGAAGGTGTGCACGCCGAAGCCCTGCATCATCCGGTAGCTGCGCGGCAGCGCCCGGTCCGACATCAGCCACATCATCATGTGCATCGACTCGGGGACGAGACTGACGAAGTCCCACAGGGTGTTGTGCGCGGAGGATGCCTGCGGGATCTCGTTGTGCGGCTCCGGCTTCACCGCATGGACGAAGTCGGGGAACTTGATGCCGTCCTGAATGAAGAACACCGGCATGTTGTTACCGACGAGATCGAAGTTACCCTCCTCGGTATAAAACTTGACGGCAAATCCGCGTACGTCCCGGACCGTGTCCGCGGAACCGCGGGAACCGCCGACGGTCGAGAACCGTACGAACACCGGGGTACGCCGGCCGCCCTCGCCCAGGAAGTGCGCCCGGGTCACGTCGGCGAGCGACTCGTACGCCTCGAAGTACCCGTAGGCACCGGCACCACGGGCGTGGACGACCCGCTCGGGGATGCGCTCGTGATCGAACCGAGTGAGCTTCTCCCGGAAGTGGAAGTCCTCCAGCAGCGTCGGACCGCGTTCCCCCGCCGCGAGCGAGTCGTCGGTGTGTTCGACACCGATCCCCTGGTCGGTGGTCATGCGGGCGCCGTCGTCGCCGACTCGGACGGCGTCGAGTTGCTGCTGCTTCGCGTCGTCCCGCGGGAGGCGCGACGTCCCAGGATCGGTCATGATGGTCACCTCGCTGGCTACCTGATGCTGTCCGGGCGTACCCGGACCTACCCGCGACGACACGAGTAAATCTCGCTTCCGGACGGCGTCGCGCCGGCGTCGCGGTCTTCCCCGCCGCCAGCGGGAACCAGCGAGGAACCAGCGAGGAGGCATCCGTTGCGGGAGAACCTGGCGGAGTCGCGCAGCATCGCCCGGCTACTCCACCCGCGCACGGTCGCCGTGGTGGGGGCGAGCCGCGAGCCGGGCTCGATCGGTCACGAGATCTTCCGCCGGCTGCTCGCCAGCGAGTTCACCGGCTCTGTCTATCCGGTCAACGCCGCGGCAACCCATGTGGCGTCCGTCTACGCCTACCGAGACCTGCGCGACGTCCCAGTCGAGATCGACCTCGTGGTCGTCGCGGTGCCGGCGCCACGGGTCGCCGAGGTCATGCGGGCCTGCGCGGAGAAGGGGGTACGCGGCGTCATCGTGGTCGCGGCCGGCTTCGCCGACGGGGGTGACGAGGGACGGGCCCGGCTCGCGGACGTTATCCGGATCGCCCGTGACGGCGGCATGCGACTGATCGGGCCGAACGCGATGGGCGTCATCAACACCGTCCCGACGGTCCGGCTGCACGCCACCTTCGCGGTCGGCGACCCCCCGCCCGGCCGGGTCGGCCTGTTCACCCAGTCCGGGGCGCTCGCGGGCACGTTCCTCACCGACGCCTCCCGGCGCGCACTGGGCATCTCCACGTTCGTCTCGATCGGGGACCGCTCGGACGTCTCCTGCAACGACCTGCTGCGGTACTGGCGCTCCGATCCACGAACCGGCGTGGTCATGCTGCATCTGCAGAGCCTGGGCAACCCACGCCGGTTCGCCCGGATCGCCCGCGAGCTCAGCCGGCACAAGCCGGTCGTGGCGCTCAAGAGCGGGCGGGAGGCCGCCCACAGCGACATCGGCGCCCTGTTCAGCAGCGCCGGGGTGATCCGCGTCGACACGTTGAGCCAGCTGTTCGACACGACCCAGCTGCTGGCCTGCCAACCGCTGCCGGCCGGCCGGCGGGTCGGCATCGTCGGGACCTCCAGCGCGCTCGCGGCGCTCGCCGCCGACGCCTGCCGTACCTACGGGCTCGACGTGCCGGCGCTGTCCGCCTCGACCTGCGCCGGCCTCGCCACGCTGGTCGGCCATCGGTACGCCACGAACCCCGTCGATCTCGGGCCGCTGGCCGATCCGGACCGGTTCGACGCCGCGCTGCGCGCGGTCGCGACCTCCGGGGACGTCGACGCGATCATCACCCTGGTCACCCCGCACGCGCAGGTCGACCGGCTGGCGAGCTCGGTGCGCGCGGTGGCCGTCGAGAGCGGCCTGCCGCTGCTCACCTCCTTTCTCGGGCAGGATGGGATCCCCGCCCAGCTGGCTGTCCGGGACGGCTCGGGTACCCCGGGCCCGGGGTCGGTGCCGTCCTACGCCTCGCCGGAGTCGGCCGCGCTCGCGCTGTCCCGCGCGGCCGACCATGCCGCCTGGCGGGCCCGGGACCAGGGCAGCGTCCCCGTGCTGGCCGGCATCGACCTGGACCGCGCCCGCGCCGAGGCCGAGCGCTACCCGAAGGACGGGGCGTGGCTGCCCGATGCCGCCGTCACGACCCTGCTGGCCGGGGTCGGCCTGCGCGCCTGGCCGAGCCGGCGGGTCGGCGACCAGGCCGAGGCCCTCGCCGCGGCGGAGGCGTTCGGGTGGCCGGTGGCGCTGAAGATCGCCGACGAACGGTTCCGCAGCCGGCTCGACGTCGGCGCCGTCCAGCTCGGAGTCGACGATGCGGCCGGGCTCACGCAGGCCTGGCAGGCCATCCGCGCCGCCGTCGGGCCGGGCGACATGCTCGTGCAGCCGATGGCCCCGGCCGGGGTCTCGACCGTGGTGCGGCTGCGGCAGGATCCCATCGTCGGTCCGCTGCTCTCACTGCGCCTGGGCGGGGTCGTCGCGGACCTGCTCGTCGACCCGCTCTCCCGCACGCTGCCGCTGACCGACCGGGACGCGGCCGAGCTCATCCAGGAGATCCGTGGCAGTGTGCTGCTGCTCGGCGGCTCCGGGGCGCCCGCCGCCGACACCGACGCCCTGGCCGACCTGCTGCACCGCGTCGCCCGGCTCGGGGAGGAACTGCCGGCCATCGCCGAGATCCTGCTCGATCCGGTGCTTGTCGGCCGCCGCGGCGTCGTGCTGCTGCACGCCGGCATCCGCCTGCTCCCGCCCGAGACCGAGCCACGGACACTGCCACGGACACTGCCACGGACGCTGCCGCGCGCGCTCGCCGCCGGCGGTTGAGCCCGCTCCTCGGGCGCGGGGGGACTCCTCGCCCGGGAACTGTACGGTCGAGGAGTCAACACCGGCACCAACACCAACACCGGCACCGGCACCGGCACCGGCACCGGCACGGACCCAGCCGGTACCCGATCCAGCGGATTCGAGGACATGGATGACCGCCCGACAGAGGATCGCGTTCCAGGGCGAGCGGGGAGCCAACTCCCACATCGCCTGCCGGGACGTCTATCCGGACTACGACGCGGTCCCTTACCAGACCTTCGACGAGTGCTTCTCCGCGCTGGAGGAGGGTGAGGTGGACCTGGCGATGATCCCGGTGGAGAACTCCACCGCGGGTCGGGTCGCCGACATCCACCATCTGCTCCCCCGCCCCGGGGTGCACATCATCGGCGAGTACTTCCTGCCGATCCGTCACCAGCTGCTCGGCCTGCCCGGGGTGACCCTCGACGAGGTGAAGACGGTGCACAGCCATCCCCAGGCGCTGGCCCAGTGCCGGGAGGCGTTGCGCACGCTGGGTCTGACGGCGGTCGCCCACGCCGACACCGCCGGGGCCGCCCGGGAGATCGCCGAGGCGGGCGATCCGGCCAGGGCCGCGATCGCCTCCCGGCTCGCCGCCGAGGCGTACGGGCTGCAGATCCTCCAGGCCGATCTCGAGGACGCGGAGCACAACACGACGCGGTTCCTCATTCTGTCCGGCGAGAACCTGCGCGCGGCCGCCGGTGTCGGCCCGATCGTCACGACGTTCTTCTTCAAGGTGCACAACCGGCCCGCCGCGCTCTACAAGGCCCTCGGCGGCTTTGCCACGAACGGGGTCAACATGACCCGCCTGGAAAGCTACATGGTGGGCGGGGGCTTCGTCGCCACCCAGTTCCTCGCCGACATCGAGGGCAGCCCGGAGGAGCCGGCCGTCGCCCGCGCCTTCGAGGAGCTGTCCTTCTACGCCGACCACCGCATCCTCGGCGTCTACCGGGCGAGCCGGTACCGGGAACGGATCAGCACCGGTTCCGGGGCCTGATCGGCCGCCGGTGGAACGCGCCCCGGCAGAAGCCCGGTAAAAAAGGACCAGCCGCTGCCCGGCTGACCCCCGATGCCCGCCGGTCCAGATCTCACCGCGCCGCGGTGGCCTCACCCGGCGGCGTCGGCGAGATTGGGCAGCCCCGACACCGCTGGAGCCCATCGCGGGACGGCCTACCCACAGCACTGGTTGCAAGCACCTGCAGCCACAGAGATACGATTCAAGATCTTTGGACTGTGCCGGTCCGGTTCCGGGCCCGGCCGCGCATCGGGGGAGGGCCCATTGGACGATGAGCGCTGGACGCAGTGCACACCGTCCGAGTACGCCTGGGAGCGTGCGGCCCTGTCCTATCTCAAGGCGCAGCTACCAACCGGGGATCCCTACCGGGCCTGGGCGAACGCCGAGTTTCTCGGGTCCGACGGTTCCGTCAACGAGGTCGACCTGCTCCTCGTCCTGCCGGCGGGCATCGTCGTGCTGGAGATCAAGTCCTGGTCCGGTGTCCTCGTGGGAGACGCGGGCACCTGGCGTCAGAGCCACCGCGCCCCGGTCGACAACCCCGTCATCGGAGCAAACCGCAAGGCCCGCAAACTGAAGTCGCTGCTGGTTTCCCGGCCGGCGATGCGGGGCCGACGGGTGCCATGGGTGGAGGGCGCGGTATTCCTGAGCGACGCGCGGCTGGAGATCCGCCTTGTCCCAGAAGGCCGGGCGCACGTCTTCGGACGGCATGACCAGACCCAGCTGCCAAGTTTCCTGGACTTCGCGCGGCAGCCCGGCCGGGTGGACGGCGAGCTCAGCAATGCCCTGGCCCGGGCCGTCGACCAGGCCGGGATCCGCCCGTCCCAGCGGGCGCGGACCGTCGGCAGCCTTCGCCTGGAGCTGCCCGCCTTCCAGGAGGGCGTCGGCTGGCAGGACTTCCTCGCCCGCAACCAGCGGTTTCCCGACGACCGGCCGCGGCGGGTGCGGATCTATCTGGCCAGTGGTGTGGAGTCGGTGCACCAGCGTGACCAGCTCGTGCGGGCCGCCGAGCGGGAGTACCTCGCACTACGCGGCATCGACTATCCGGGGATCGCGGCGCCGATCGACTTCGTCGAGCACGATCTGGGCCCCGCGCTCGTCTTTCCCCACGATCCCGAGCTGATCCGGCTGGACCATTTCCTCCAAGAACACGAACGCGAGCTGTCCTTCGACGATCGGTTGGCGCTGCTGCGCGTCCTTGCCGAGACCATGGCGTACGCCCACCGGCGGGTGCTGACGCACCGGGGCCTGAGCCCGCGATGCGTCTGGGTTCGGCGCCGGTCCGACCGCTTCGCCCTCCAGATCACGGACTGGCAGACGGCCTCCCGCGGCTCCGAATCGACGTCAGGGATACCGAGCACCACCGGCCCGGCCACGTCGACGGGGGGCTACGTCGAACTGGCCGACGACGCCGCCGCAGCCTACTTCGCACCCGAGTGGAGCTGGGGCACGGCGAAGGGGGTCACCCTCGACGTCTTCGGGGTCGGCGCCATCGCCTACCGGATCTTCACCGGGAAACCCCCCGCGGCCTCATCCGGGGAGCTCAGCCGGCGTCTGTCCGAACACAACCGACTGTTACTCGCCGAACAGGTTGATGCCGTCTCCGAGGAGCTCAACGAGCTCGTCGCCCGGGCGACCGAGGCCGACCCGGAGCAACGCACCCGGGACATGGCCGCGTTCCTGCTCGATCTCGACCTGGTTCGGGAACGGCTGGCCGCCATCGCGGAGGAGGCACCGGTTGTCGTTGATCCCCTGGAGGCCGAGGCCGGCGCCGAACTGGAGGGCGGATTTTCGGTCCTCGGCCGGCTGGGCCGCGGCTCGACGGCGCTCGCTCTGCTCGTCGAGCGGGACGGCGGGCGCGCGGTTCTCAAGGTGTCGTTGGACCGAGACAGGGATCCGCGGTTGGTCGCCGAGGCCGAGACGCTGCGCACCCTCGGCGAGCATCCCGGTGTCGTGCAGCTGCTGAGCGACGGCGTGATCGACGTCGGCCCACGCCGAGCCCTGTTGATCACTTCAGCCGGGGAACGCACCCTCGCCCAGGAGCTGCGCGAGCGAGGCCGACTACAACCGGAATGGCTCCAGGGGTGGGGCGACGACCTGCTGGAGATCGTCCAGCATCTACAGCGGGCCGGGCTGGCGCATCGCGACATCAAGCCGGACAACCTCGGCGTCGCCGAACGTGGCGGCAGGGGCAAGAAGCGGCAGCTCGTCCTGTTCGACTTCTCCCTGGCGAAGGAGCCGTTGGAGGCCATCGAAGCCGGCACCCGCCCGTACCTCGACCCGTTCCTCGGCCGCGGCGAGCGCCGCCGATGGGATCAGGCTGCCGAGCGATACGCCGCGGCGGTGACGCTCTACGAGATGGCGACCGCACGCCGGCCCGAGTACGGAACCCATGGCGGGCATCCGAGTTTCGTCGACGCCGACGTGGCGATCGAACCCGAGCTGTTCGACCGGTCGTACGCGACCGGTCTCACCGAGTTCTTCCGCCGAGCGCTGCACCGGGACGTCAGACAGCGCTTCGACACCGCGGAGGACATGCGCCGCGCCTGGAACGCGATCCTGGCCGAACCGGCCAGCGTGGTCCCGCAGCCGCCCTCCGCGCGCACCAGCCGGGACACGCCCATCGGCGCCGCCGGTCTGTCCCGCCCGGTGCTGTCGGTGTTCGAACGGCTGTCGATCGATACGGTGGGCGGCGCGCTCGACCTGTCGCCCGCCCAGGTCGTCTGGCTGCCCGGCATCGGTACGAAGACCCGCCAGCAGTTGCGTGCGGACCTGGACCGGCTGGCCGGCCAGGTCACCTCCTCCCCGGCCGAGCGGCCCACCGAGCCGACGCTCCTCGACCGCGTCGCCGCCGGGCTCATCCCCCGCGCGACCGACCGGGCCGTCGCCGAAGCCCTGCTCGGCCTCGGCGAGCAGGGCGGCAACGCATGGACGAGCGTGCGCGACGCGGCCAAGGCCCTTGACCGCGAGCAACGTACCGTCCGGCAGGCGGTAGCCAGGTTCGAGCGGCATTGGCTGGCCCTCGACGGGATGCGAGAGCTGCGGGACACCATCGTCAAGGTCGTCGAGTCGGTCGGTGGGGTCGCCTCCGCCCGGCACTGCGCGGCGGCCCTGCTCGACTTTCAGGGCAGCACGGTGGAGGAACCGCTGCGCTCCCGGCTCGCCGAGGCCGTCGTACGCGCGGCGATCGATGCCGAGCTGGCCGACGACTCCCCCCGCGACGACACCACCGACGACACCACCCACGACACCACCGGCGGTTCCGAGATGGGTGGCGATCCACGGCTGGTGTACAGCCGAGAGCCCAACGGCATCCTCGTCGCCGCCGGCCCCGCGCGCGCCGGGGACGGGCCCTCCACCGCCGATCGGTTGGACTGGGCCTCCCGGCTCGGCGGCGCGGCCGACGACCTCGCCGGCGCGGACCCGCTGCCGGCTCCGGCTCGGGTCATCGAGACGTTGCGCGCCGTCCGCGCCCCCGGCGACACCGACCCCTCCCTGATCTTCCCCGAACGGCTCCTCGACGTCGCCATGATCGCCTCCGAGAACGCCGCGGTGACGCCGCGCCTGGAGGTCTACCCGCGAGGCCTCGACGCGGGACGGGCGCTGCGGCTGGCCGCCGGGGCGCTGTACGGCCGCACGGAGCTGACCCCCGAGCAGGTGGCCGAACGGATCATCGTGCGGTTCCCGCACGCGGGCGCGCTGCCCGGCCGTCCCGAGCTGGACGCCCTGCTCGACGCGGCCGGGGTGCCGCTGTGCTGGGACGACGAGAAAAAGCGGTACGTGACCCGCCGCATCGAGGTGACCGGGCTCACCTCCCTGGTCACCTCCCGTGGAACCAGGCCGCGCTGGAGCACCGGCGCGGGCGCCGCCTGGACGCCAATGGGATGGCGCCGGGTCTCCGACGAGGTGCTGGCCGCGGATGACCGGCTCACCCGTTCGCTGGTGGACGGCGGCTGGCTGGTGCTGTCGGTGCCGCCGCGGCGACTCGCCCGGGCCGAACGCTGCCTGGCCGCGCAGGATGTCACCGTTGTCGACGCGGAACAAGCCCTGCTCGCGGGGATGCGGGAGTTCTGCGCCCAGCACCGGGTGCAGTGGTCGATCGTCCTGGCGGCCGACGCCGCCGACCGATCGTCGCGCGACTGGGCCAACCTCTCAAGGGTCGCGCAGGCCGGGCTCGCCGGTGTGCGGGCCTCGATCGAGGCCGCGGGGCCGGCGGTGCTGATCACGAATGCGGGGGTGGTCGCCCGGTACGATCCGGCGCTGGTGGTACTGGATGAGCTGCGCGCATCGGTGCGGATGGCGACCGAGACATCACCGGTGCGTACGGTGTGGCTGCTCGTACCCTGGGCCGACGTGGACAAACAACCGTTGTTGGATGGTGGCGCTCCCGTGCCCCAGTTCGGCAACCAGGGCCTGGCGCTGTCCGAGGAGTGGATTGTCCGGCACGAGTCTCGGCTCGCCGACGGCGTTGAGGGAGGAGCAGCGTGATCGAGGCGAGACGCCTGTTGGCCGATCTCCAGCGGCAGGTCCGCGGCCTGGAGGCGGACCTGCGCGCGCGGGCCCGGTCGGACCGGGACGTCGACGATCGGCTGCACAAGCGGTACCAGGAGGCGAAGACCGGCTGTCGCACCGGCGTCGGCTACGAGACGTGGCTCGACCAGCAGCTCACCCAGGTGGCGGCCGGTTGGGTGCTGGCCTGCGTGTTCACCCGATTCTGCGAGGACAACGCGCTGCTGGGACGTCCGATGCTGGCCGGCCCGGTCCGCCCCGAGCAGGAGGCCGACGAGACAGGCGAGGCCAGGGAACGGGTCGACGGGGTGGCCGAGGCCCGGGAATGGCAGACTTCCTACTTCCAGGCGGAGGACCACAAGAATGACTCCGACCTGGACTACCTGCGGGCTGCGGTCGCCCGGCTGGAGGCGTACGACGCAACCCGGGATCTGGTCAACCGGCACAACCCGCTGCACCTGGTGGACATCTCACCGGACGCGGCGACCGGCCTGCTGGAGTTCTGGCGGCGGATCGACCCGGAAACCGGCGCTCTCGTCCACGACTTCTCCGATCCGGCGTCCTCCACCCGCTTCCTCGGCGATCTGTACCAGGATCTTTCCGAACAGGCACGTAAGGACTACGCGCTGCTCCAGACCCCCGAGTTCGTCGAGGAGTTCATCCTCGGCCGGACCCTTGCCCCGGCGATCGACGAGTTCGGCCTCGCCGAGGTTCGGATGATCGACCCGGCCTGCGGCTCCGGGCACTTCCTGCTCGGCGCCTTCGACCTCCTGCTCGACCGGTGGCAGGAGCAGGAACACGGGATTGACGTCAAGGTCCACGTGGAGCGCGTACTCGGCCAGGTCCACGGTGTCGACATCAACCCGTTCGCGGCGGCGATCGCCCGGTTCCGCCTCGTCATCGCCGCACTGGCCGTCTGCGGGATCACCCGGCTCGTCGACGCCCCCGCCTGGCGCATCCGCGTCGCCATCGGTGACTCCCTGCTGTGGGGCACCGAGGACCAGCAGGACGAACTCGACGGCGTCGCCACCCACGCCCTGACGGGTTCCACCGGTGAGGGTGAGTTCACCTACGAGTACGAGGACGCTCGCGAACTGAAGGAGATCCTGGAAGCCCGCTACCACGCGGTTGTCGGCAACCCGCCGTACATCACGGTCAAGGACCGGGCCCCCAGCAACGCCTATCGGGTGCGCTGGAGCGCATGCCATCGCCAGTACGCGCTCAGCGTGCCGTTCGCGCAGCGGTTCTTCCGACTCGCGGTCAACGGCGGCTTCACCGGCCAGATCACCGCGAACTCCTTCATGAAGCGCGAGTTCGGCAAGAAACTCATCGAGGAGTTCTTCCCGAGCGTCGACCTCACCCTGCTCGTCGACACCAGCGGCGCCTACATCCCCGGCCACGGAACCCCGACCGTCCTCATCTTCGGCCGCCACCGCCGCCCCATCGGCGCACAGGTCCGGGCAGCGCTCGGTGTCAGGGGCGAGCCAGGAGTCCCAGCCGAAGCGGCCGAGGGATTGGTCTGGACATCACTGGTCAAAAACATCGACAACCTGGCCGCGGAAACCCCGTACGTCACCGTTCAGAATCTTGATCGCATCTCACTAAGCCGATTCCCATGGTCTCTTTCAGGTGGCGGAGCCCTCGACCTTGCAGAGCTTCTTCGGCGGTCAGCGGCCCAGAATCTCCGCAGCATCTCCGAGTCGGTAGGATTCGTCGCCACCACCCGAGAGGACGACGCCTACATCATTGGGAACTCATGGCGGTTTCTCTCCCCTTCCGGAAAGCTTGTGTCCGAGCTTGTCGATGGCGTTGGAGTACGCGACTGGTCCCTACGAGATGGCCAGGAAATAATTTTCCCATACACCGGCGATGATCTCCATAGTTCCACGAACAGAAAGATCGCAGAACATCTCTGGCGCTTCAGAATCCTGCTCGCCATGAGGTTGGCGCTTTCCGGCACGAACGAAGAACGCGGCCTCGCATGGACCGACTACTCGGATTTCTCTCGCAGTCGCTATAAGAGCCCCCTCCTGATCGCTTTCTCTTTTGTAGCAACCCACAACAACTTTGTTCTATCACGGAAGCCAAGAGTCTTCATTCGTTCGGCACCTGTAATCAAGCTGCCCGAGGGAGCCACGGAGGAGAAACATCTGCGGCTGGTCGGGGTGCTGAACTCGTCGGCGGCGTGCTTCTGGCTCAAGCAGGTGAGCCAGCCGAAGTCCGGGAGTGGGATCGGACGCGGTATCCAGGACGAGGCATGGGAGAACCGCTACGAGTTCACCGGGACCAAGCTGAAGGAGTTTCCGCTGCCGGACGGGGCGCCACTGGTGTTGGCAACGCGGCTGGACGGGTTGGCTCAGGAGCTCCAGCGGGTCGCGCCGGCCGCGGTGGCCAGGGACGCTGTTCCGACCCGGGAGGCACTCGTGCACGCGCGGGCGGAGTGGGAGCGGATCCGGGCGGAGATGATCTCGGCGCAGGAGGAGCTGGACTGGGAGGTCTACGGTCTCTACGGGCTGCTCGGCGACGACGCGGACGGGTTGATCGGTTCGAGTGTGACGAAGCCGCCGCTGGCGCTTGGCGAACGGGCGTTCGAGATCGTGCTGGCGCGGCAGCACGATGCCGGTGAGGCCGAGACGGAATGGTTCACCCGGCACCGCTCGACGCCGATCATCCAACTGCCCGCGCACTGGCCGCAGGACTACCGGGCCCTCGTCGAGCGGCGGCTGGCGAAGATCGCCGATGATCCGTACCTTCACCTCATCGAGCGGCCGGAATGCAAGCGGCGCTGGGCGAGCCGGCCGTGGGCGGAGATGGAGGCCGAGGCGTTGCGCGACTGGCTGCTCGACCGGCTGGAGGCCCGCGAACTGTGGCACCGACCGGAACCGACCCCGCGCACCGTCGCCCAGCTCGCCGACGAGCTGCGGACCGACGCCGAGTTCACCGCCGTCGCCAGGCTCTACGCCCGCGACACCGCTCTTGGTGACGTGGTCGCCGATCTCGTGCGCGACGAGCATGTACCGTTCCTCGCCGCCTGGCGGTACACCGACATGGGGCTACGGGTCCGGGCGCAGTGGGAACGCACCTGGGATCTCCAGCGGGAGCAGGATGCCGAGGACGAGCGGATCCGGGCCGAGGAGGAGCGGCGTAAGGAGTCCGACGAGCCGCTGCCACCGGCCCCACCGCGTAAAATCATCGACATCAAGGTGCCGCCGAAGTACAAACAGACCGACTTCCGCGAGACGTCCTACTGGCGCAGCCGCGGGAAGCTGGACGTGCCCAAGGAGCGGTTCATCTCGTACCCGGATGCTTCCCGGGACGGGACCCTGCTGCTGGGCTGGGCCGGCTGGGATCATCTCCAGCAGGCGCAGGCGCTGGCCACCTATATCGCCGATCGGCGCGAGGTCGACGCCTGGGACGCCGAGAAAACCAAGCCGTTGCTCGCCGGGCTGCTGGAACTCCTGCCGTGGGTCGCGCAATGGCATTCGGAACTGGACCCGGAGTTCGGTATTCGGCCCGCGGACGCCTACACCGGCTTCCTCGACGAGCAGGTGCGCCAGCTCGGGCTGACCCGTGACGATCTCACCGGCTGGCTCCCCGCGGCCAGGAAGACGAGAACCACGGCGAAGAAGCCGGCGAAGAAGCCCGCCGCGACTCCGGCGAAGGCGGCCCGGTCATGACCCTGATCTCGGAACTCCTCGACATCCCCGAGGCCGTGTACCCGGGGGACTTCGTCCTCGACCTGTCCCGCGGCGTGACCCAGATCGATCGCACCCTGCGCGAGTATGTCGTCACCCCCGAGCTGGCCATCCGCTTCGGGGAGGCGCTGGGTCTGATCAAGAGCGCGCTCACCGACGGCAGTAGCAAGGCCGCCTACCTCGACGGCTCGTTCGGGTCCGGCAAGAGCCACTTCATGGCTGTGCTCGGCGCGCTGGCGCGGAACCACCCCGGGGCCCGGGCGATCGGCGAGCTCGCCCCTGTCATCACCGCATTCGACGGTGACGTCATCGGCAAGCAGTTCCTCGTCGTGCCATATCACCTCGTCGGCAAGACGTCGCTGGAGGAGGCGGTCCTCGGCGGCTACCTGGCGCACGTCCGCGCGCTGCACCCGGACGCGCCGCTGCCCGCCGTCCTCATCGACAAGCCGCTGCTCGACACCGCGGTGGCGTTGCGCGGCCAACTCGGCGACCAGGCGTTCTTCGGCCTGCTCGGCGGCGGCGACCGGAGCTCGGCTGCCGACCCGCGCTGGGGCACGTTGAACCACGGGGCCTGGGACGCCGACCGGTTCGAGCAGGCACTGACCGCCGCTCCCGCCGCGCAGGAGCGCCGCGACCTGGTCGGCACCCTGGAGAAGGCGCTGGTCGGGTTCGCCGAGCTCGCCCGGGGCGCCGCCACCGGCTACGTCAACATCGACGACGGCCTGGCCGCGATCAGCCAGCATGCCGCCGGCCTCGGCTACGACGGGCTGATCCTCTTCCTCGACGAGCTCATCCTGTGGTTCGCCACCAGGATGGCCGATCACGCCTGGGTGGCGAACGAGGCTCCCAAGGTCGCCAAGCTCGTCGAGGCGGCCAACGCCGACCGACCGGTGCCGATCATCAGTTTCGTCGCCCGCCAGCGGGACCTGCGCGAGCTCGTCGGCACCAACCTGCCCGGCACCGAACATCTTGCCTTCGCCGACAGTCTCAAGTGGTGGGAGGGTCGGTTCGGCTCGATCAAGCTCTCCGACAACAACCTGCCGCTCATCATGTCGAAGCGGGTCCTGCGGCCGCGCAGCGATGCCACCCGGGCACAGATCGACACCTCGTTCGCCGCGATGGACCGGGTCCGAGCGGACATCCGGGCCGCGCTGATGACCGCCCACGCCGACCGGGCCGCGTTCCGGCTGACCTATCCGTTCAGCCCGGCATTCGTCGAGACGCTCGTCGCGCTGTCCGGGTTCCTCCAGCGGGAGCGGACCGCGCTGCGGGTCATGCAGCAGCTACTCGTTGACCAGCGGGACACCCTGCAGCTCGGCCAGCTCGTCCCCGTCTCCGACCTGTTCGACGCGCTCATCACGGATGCGTCGCCGATCAGCGGCGAGCTCGGCGGACTGTGGCGCAACGCGCAGAAGGTCTACGGCGCGATCCGTCGGCTCATCCTGGAAAGCCACGGGCTGACCGAGGAAACCGTCACCGGGGTGGCCCCGAAACACGCCGTGCACATGGACGACCGGATCGCCAAGACCCTGGTGCTCGCCGCCCTGCTCCCCGAGGTCCCGTCGATGCGGGAGCTCACCGCCCGCCGGATCGTGGCCCTCAACCACGGGTACATCCGGTCGATGGTGCCGGGTCAGGAAACGGGCGCGGTCACCCAGGTCGTCCGCAAATGGGCGGCCCGGCTCGGCGCGGTGCAGGTCAGCGGGGACGACGCAAGCCCGCTCCTGTCGGTGCGGCTCGAAGGCGTCGACATCGAGGGCATTCTGGAGAACGCCAAGGGGGCCGACTCGCCCGGCGACCGCCGGCTGACCGTGCGAACGCTGCTGTTCGACGCGCTCGGCGCCACGAAACCGGAGGGTATCGACCGCGCGACGATCGTCACCGCCACCTGGCGCGGCACCAAACGCAACGTCGAGCTCATCTACGGCTATCTTCGCGACCCCGGTGACGTGGGCGACAGCATGTTCACGCCCACCCACAACGGCTGGCGGCTCGCCCTCGACGTCCCCTTCGATCCGGACGACCACTCCCCGGCCGAGGCCCTCGACCGGGTCTCGCGGCTGCGGGACGCGCTCCCAGCGCGCACCCTCTGCTGGGTCCCGCGGCACTTCACCGCACACACCCAATGGAGCCTGGGCCGCTACCTGCGGCTGGAATACGCCGTCGGGCCGAGCTTCGACCAACTCGCCGGGCACCTGTCCGACAATGACCGGGCTATCGCCCACCAGCAGTTGACCGCGCAGCTCGACCAGCTGCGCAGCCAACTGACGAACGCGCTGCTGCAAGCCTATGGCCTCGTCACCCCGGACGAGACGGTCGTCGATCCCGCGCACGGCGGGATCGACATGTTCGTCAGCCTCGAACCGGGATTCACGCCCCGGGTCCCCGCCGGTGCCGCCCTGCGCCCCGCCTTCGAAAACCTGCTCGACCAGGCACTGAGCTGGGAGTTCCCGGCCCACCCCCACTTCGACGGCGAGGTGCGCCCGGGTGACCTGGCAAAAGTGCACGCCCAGGTGCGCCGGGCCATCGAACATCCCGAGCACCGGATCATGGTCGAATCCAGCGAGCGGCCCGTCATGCGGAAGGTGGCCAACCCGCTGGGGCTCGGCGAGCAGAGCGACCAGTACTTCGTCCTCGGCCACCACTGGGAACGGCACCTCGGCCGAAAGATCATCGAGGCCGAGGCGGCGGGCCGGCCGGTCACGGTCGGAGACCTGCGTGCCTGGCTGGACGAGCCGAAGCGGATGGGTCTGCCCCAGGAGATCGCGGACCTTGTTGTGCTGGTCTTCGCCGAGCAGACCAACCGCGGCATCCTCCACGGCCGGCCGCTCGACGTGAGCATCCCGCGCCCGCTGCCCGCGGACGCGCGCGTTGTCGCCGAGCCGCTACCCGATCGGGACACCTGGGAGGAGGCCCGCGGCCGGGCGCACGCCCTCTTCCTGATCACTGACATCACCGAACTGTGTACCGCGCGCAACGTCGCCTTGCTGGCCACTCGGGTACGATCAGCCGTCGCGGACCGGCTTCCGAAGGTTCGCGCGCTGCACGCGGCCCTCATCCGCCGAGGACCGACCGTGCTCCGGGACGGCACCGACCCGGCGACGGAACGAGTCCGGATCGCCCAGGGCGCGCTGCGTCTCTGTGCGGACCTGGCGACCATCACCGACAGTCTGGCCCTGGTCGAGCGGCTCGCCGCCTTCGACCTCCCCGCGGTCCCGCTGCACACCGGTCGGAGCCTGACCACCGCCGCCGATCTCGACGCGGCCATCCGGGAGGTGGACTGGAACATCTTCACCACCGTGGCCGACTGGGGACCCGAGCATCCGCGGGGCGCGGAGGCAGCCGCGTTGGTGACCGAGCTCGCCGCGGTCTGGGCGGCCAACGAGTACGTCCAGCACCTCCAGCCGGCGCTCACCAAGGCGGACAGGAAGGCTCGCGGGTTGCTGCTGGAATGGAGCCGACGGGTCTCCCGCCCAGCGAGCAGAACCGGCACCATCAACCCGCCGGGCGTGGCGACACCGGGCGTGGCGGCACCGGGCGTGGCGGCACCGGGCGTGGCCACACCGGGCGGCGTGGCAACCAGCGGCGCCCGCGAGGTCGATCAGGACTCGGTTGCCGAGTTCACGTCCACGCTCGCGGCGCTCACCGCCCAGGGCTGGCGGATCAAAGTCACCTGGCAGGCCGTGCGGTGACCGTGGTAGCCGCGCCGGTCCTGGTCCGGGCGAAGGTGGCCGAGGTGCTCCGCCGAGACGAGAAGGCACGCGTCGTCGCCCTGGCCGCGGCGCCGGTGTGGCCGCACGACGAACGCCTGGAACTGCCCGGTGGCCGCGGCGTGGTGGTCCGGCCATGCGTGTCCACCCTCGCGATCCGCGACGAGCTGCAACGGGTCGACGATCTCCCTGCCGGGGAGGTACTCGTCCTGCTCACCGAGTACGAAACCGGCGAGCTGGGGACGAGCATCACTGCCCGGCTCGCCGGTCAGAAGATCCTGCCGCTTGATCGCTGGCAGCAGCTCACCAGCCTGTTTCGGGCACACGGCATCGATCCGGCCCTCGTCGACGAGCAGTGGGCGGTGAACGCGCTGCTCGCCACCCCCCCGCCGGACGGGTATCCCGCCGCGCGCAACGGCTACCTGGACCGGGCCACGGCATTGGCCACACTCGCCGAGACCCAGGCCGGGCTCACCCCGCTCGACCTCGACCTCGCGGGCCTGCTGCGATGGAGCCTCGACGCCGAACACCTCGCGCGGTGGCGCGCGTTGGACCCGGCGGTGCGTACCGGCATGAGCGGATGGCTTGCCGGCCGCGGCGGCCGAGGCGACGTGGTGGCCGCCGTTCTCCGGTGCTTCGCCGGGCCCTACGGTCCCGACGCCGTCGCCGTCGGACTGGTGCTCGCGGCACTCAGCCATCCCGAGGTCCGGGACACGGCGCAGGTGCCGCGCACCATGCTGGAGACGCGGGTGGTCGACGGCGCTCTCGCCCCGTCCGTCGCCGCGGACTGGGGACGCGCGGCTGAAGGGCTGGTTCAGCGGCTACTCGGCCAGGAGGGGCGGGCCGTGGCTGGCGGAATCCTGCGACGCGCCGAGGAGATCCTGGCCGGGCAGGGCGCCGCCGAGCTGTCGTATCCCAGCGCCGTCCTCGAATCCGGTCTCACCCAGCGCCTGCGGCACATTGGCTCGCAGGTCGCCGCGGTGCTGCGCAAGCGGCGGCCACGCGCCGAGGATCTGGGGCCGGTCGAACATGAGGTGGCGCGGCTGAACGCGCACGCGCTGGCCGCCGACCATGCCGAGCGGGTGAGTCGCGCCGAGATGGCCGTTCGGCTGCTGCGCTGGCTGGCCCAGGAGGCCGCGTCCGCCCGACCACCGGCGCCGAGCCTTGCCGAGGCGTCCCGTCGGCAACAGGACCAGGGCGCATGGGTCGACCTGGCCCGGGCGCGGGTGTGGGAGGGCGACGTCGATCAAGTGGTTGCCGCCGCCTACCGGACACTGTGCACGACGGTCGACGCCCGTCGCCGCGAACACGAACGGCGGTTCGCGAATCTGCTCGCCGACCACACCCGCACCGGGTCGACGCTGGGCGAGCTGCTGCCGGTGGAGGACGTGCTCGACCAGATCGTGGTGCCGCTGGCCGGCCGATGCCGGCTGCTGCTGCTCGTACTGGACGGGATGTCCACCGGGGTGGCGCGGGAGCTGCTCGCCGACCTGTCGACCCGGGGCTGGGTAGAACACACCCTCACCCCGGCCCGACCGGTGCTGGCCACCCTGCCGTCGGTCACCCGGACCTCGCGGACGAGCCTGCTGTGCGGGCGGCTCGTGGACGGCACGCAAAGCCAGGAGAAGGCATCCTTCGCCGAGCGGGACTGGCCGCTGTTCCACAAGGGCGACCTCGCCGCGGCCGGTGCCGGCGAGGTGCTTGAGCCGCGCGTCGCGGACGCGATCAGGGGCGACGCCCCCGTGGTCGGCATCGTTGTGAACACCGTCGACGACACCCTGGACAAGGGTGGGCGCACCCCCTGGACCGCCGGCTCGGTCGATCGGCTGCTCGACCTGCTGGCCACCGCGGACGGATCGGGCCGGGCCGTCCTGCTGGTCAGCGACCACGGCCACGTCCATGAACGCGGCTCCCGGCTGGTTTCCGACGACAGCGGCGGCGCGCGGTGGCGATCCTCGGCGCGCCCGCCCGAAGAGGACGAGGTCACGCTCATCGGCCCGCGGGTGCTGCTGGGCGGCGGCCGGATCGTCGCTGCCTGGAACGAACGGCTACGTTATACGGCCCTGCGCAACGGCTACCACGGCGGCGCCAGTGCCCAGGAGATCGTGATCCCGTTGGCGCTGCTGCGTCGGGTCGACCTCGACCTGCCCGGTTGGACTCCCTTGCACCATGCCGCGCCTCCCTGGTGGGTGGAGCCAATGGCCGCAGGCACCACGCCGGCCACAGGCACCACACCGGCCACAGGCACCACGCGGGCCGGACGTGCCGGCTCGGCCGCACAGCCGGACCTCGGTCTGTTCGACGAGTCCGAGGTGACGCCGCAACCGTGGGTGGATCGCGTGCTCGATACCGAGGTGATGCGGGCTCGGCTCGCCCGGATGCGTCGCGGGGCCATGCCCGCGGACCGGCTAGGGGTGCTCCTGCGGGCGCTCGACGCCCGTGGCGGCGCCGCCACGCGGGCCACGGTCGCCCGCGCGCTCGACGTGCCGGACGCGCGGATCGCCAGCCACCTCGCCGCGGCGCAGCGGGTGCTGAACATCGACGGCTACGAGGTGCTGCGGATCGATGGTGACACCGTGCGGCTGAACGCCGCGTTGCTGGCGACGCAGGCCGGTCTGACGTGACCATCTCCGAACAACGCCGACGGGAGGTGATCGACGCGCTTCGGCGCGGAACCGTGCCGCGGCAGGGCCTGGATGTGCTCGCGGTCGGTCTTGACCGCTTCACCACGGCGATCGAGGAGGATCTCGACCGGCTCGCCGGCGGACAGGCGACGTTCCGGGCGATCCGCGGCGAGTACGGCGCGGGAAAGACGTTCTTCACCCGCTGGCTCGCCGAGCGGGCCAAGGCCCGGGGGTTCGCCACCGCCGAGATCGCGATCTCCGAGAACGAGACCCCGCTGCACCGGCTCGAAACGGTCTACCGCCGGCTCGCCGAACGGCTCGCGACCGCCGAATTCGCGCCGAGCGCGCTGCGTCCCATCGTCGATTCCTGGTTCTTCGCGCTGGAGGAGGACGTTCTCGCCGGCGGCGAGGTCGTCGAGAATGAGCTGGCGCGCCGGGTCGACGAGTTGCTGGAACAGCGGCTGGCCGCCGTCGGGCGGGTCGCGCCGTCCTTCTCAGCCGCCCTACGGGCGTACCGGTGGGCGACCGCGGCCGGCGAAACCGCGGCCGCGGAGGGACTGATCGCTTGGCTGGGCGGGCAACCGCACGTGGCGGCGGCGGTGAAACGGGCCGGCGGTGTCCGGGGCGACCTCGATCACGACGGAGCGCTCGGCTTCCTGCAGGGGCTGCTCGCGGTGCTCACCGACAGCGGCCATGCCGGTCTCGTGGTCGTCCTCGACGAGGTCGAGACGCTGCAGCGGGTCCGGGGCGACATGCGTGACAAGGCGCTCAACGCGCTGCGCCAGCTCATCGACGACGTGGACGCTGGGCGATTCCCCGGGCTGATGCTCGTCATCACCGGCACTCCCGCGTTCTTCGACGGACCGCAGGGAGCGCAACGGCTCGCCCCGCTCGCGCAGCGGCTCCACGTCGACTTCCTCCCGGATCAAGCTTTCGATAACCCTCGGGCGGTGCAGCTGCGACTGCCCGGGTTCAACCGGGATTCCCTGCTGGAGCTCGGCGGCCGGATCCGGGAGCTGTACAGCTCCGGCCATGGTGATCCGGAGCGGTTCGCCACGGCAGTGGACGAAGGCTACCTGGCCGAGTTCGCGCAGGCCGTGGTCGGGCAGTTCGGCGGGCGAGTAGGCGTCGCGCCCCGCATCTTCGTGAAGAAACTCGTCGATGTGCTCGACCGCGTCGACCAGCATCCCGCCTTCGATCCCCGGCGTGCGTACGTCCCGCGGCTGTCCGCCACCGAGCTCACCGACACCGAACGTGCTGCGATGCCCAGCCCGCCACAACCGCCCCCGGCGGCATCGGTCGACGACATCGACCTACCGCTGTGATCTCCCGGACGTCCGGGGCCTCGGGGGCCTCGGGGGCTTCCGGGGCCCCGGGGG